>JAGXHO010000166.1 GCA_024636105.1 Trueperaceae bacterium
GAGGGCTTCAGCCACGAGCCGCTGCGGTTGCGGGTCGCCACCGTGATCCGGGAGGCCATCCTGTCGGGCAGCCTCCTGCCCGGCGCTCCGCTCATCGAGAAGACGATCGCCGAGGACCTCGAGATCAGCCGGGCACCGGTGCGCGAGGCGATCCGCATCCTCGCCAAGGAGGGCCTCGTCGAGTCCGTCCCCTACAAAGGGAGCCGCGTGCGCGTCCTGCACACACGCGACGTGCACGAGGTGTACTCGATCCGTGGTCTGCTCGAGCGCTACGCCGTGCGCCAGGTGCTGGCCGCGGACCCCGCCGTGGACCTGACCCCCCTCGAGACCGCGTGCGCGGCCATGGAAGCGGCGGCCGCATCGGGCGACGCGCGCGCGCTGACCGCGGCCGACGAGCGCTTCCACGGGACCTTGATCGCCCTCCCCGACCACGAGCTGCTGGTCGGCATGTGGAGCCTGATCGAGCTGCGCGCCCGGCACGTCATGGGGCTCCGCAACGTCCAGATTGGCGACCTGGGCGTGGTCGCGGCGAACCACCGCGCGATCGTCGCGGCGCTGCGCGCCGGCGACCTCGACCGCACCCTCCGGCTCGTCACGGAGCACGTGGAGTCCGGCGCCCTCCTCATCCTCGAGGACTGGGACGCGCAGCCATGAGCGCCCCGCTGCGGCTCGTGCTCGCCGGGCTCGGTGCCCGCGGACGGTACTGGCGCACGGTGATCGAACGGGAGCCGGGCGCGCGCTCGGTCGCCTTCGTCGATCCTTCGCTCGAGGCGCGCGCCGCCTTCGAAGCGCTGGAACCGGGCGTCCCGACCTTCGCGGACCTCGCGAGCGCGGTCGCCGCGTTCGAGCCCGACGCGCTCGTGCTCGCCACGCCGCCCAACACCCGCGAGGCGCACCTCGAGCTCGCCTGCGCCAGGCGCCTTCCGGTGCTCGTCGAGAAGCCGCTCTCGCTCGACCTCGCGGAGGCCGCGCGCTTCGTGCGCATGGCCGAGGCGGCCGGCATCCCTCTGATGGTGGGGCTCAACTTCCGGTACCTGGACGTCACCGTTCAGACCAAGCGTCTGCTGCACGACGGTGCCGTAGGGCGCGCCGAGTTCGCGCGCTTCACGTACGAGCGCTGGCGTGACGGGCACCGTCCCGGCATCAACCGCTACCCGCTCACGATGGTGCATCCGATGCTCTGGGAGCAGTCGATCCACCACTTCGACCTGCTGCGCTACGTGTACGAGGACGAGCCCACGGACGTCTACGCCCGCACCTTCAACCCCTCCTGGAGCATGTACCAGGACGACACCAACGTCAGCGCGGTCTTCTCCTTCGCGGGCGGCCGGACCGTCAACTACCAGGGCACCTGGCAATCGAGCCACGCGACCCCGGGGTTCGAGTGGCGGAGCGAGTGCAGCGAGGGCCTCATCGTCCAACGCGACCAGTTCGGCGACCTCCACCACGCGCGGCGCGACGTCGCCGAACTCACCGAAGTGCCGCTGGCGCCGCACGAGACGTGGGTCACCGACACGGCCGGCGTCCTAGCCGCGTTCGTCGCCCACCTGCGCCACGGCGCGCCGCTCGAGTGCAGCGGTGCCGACCACCTGCGCTCGCTCGCGATGGTCGAGGCATGCGTCCGTTCCAGTGCCACGGGGGCCGTCGTGTCGGTCCCCACGGTGCTCGCCGAGGCCGGGGCCTCGGCGACCGACCCCAAAAACTGGGCTGCGGGAACTCGGGGGCCCGTCATGACCTAGGTCGACGCGCGACCCCGTCCGTCCGACGCACGCCCCCACCGCTCCCACGGGAGCACCTTCAGGAGGAACATGTGAAGCACATCCGCAACCTCGCGCTCGCCGCCGTGATGGGGGTGGCCACGGCCGCCTTCGCTCAGGCGCCCGACGCGAACACCCTGGTCGTCGCCCAGAGCGTCGACGCCCGGCAACTCGACCCCGCCGCCATCGGCTCCCGCCCGGAGGCGAACATCGCCGCCCACCTGTGGGGCACGCTGACCACCGTGACCCGCGATGGCGAGATCGTCCCAGCCCTCGCCGACAGCTACACCTTCAACGCGGCCGGCAATGAGATCACCTACCGGCTGAAGAGCGGCCTGACGTGCCACAACGGTGAAGCGCTCACCGCGTCCGACGCCGCGTACTCGTTCAACCGCGCCGCCGACCCGGCGAACGCCTTCACCGGCAATACCCCCGGGTACGTGCTGCCCGGCACTGGCTTCGTCGAGGCCCGCGCCGACAGCGACCTCGACGTCACCATCGTCTTGTCGCGCCGCAATCCGGTCGCGCCTGCCCTGCTCGGTGAGGTCTACATTCACTGCGAGCAGACGTACGCCGCCATGAGCAGCGACGAGGCCGCGAACACGCCGATGGGCTCCGGCGCCTACCGCTTCGTCGAGTGGGTGCGCGACGACCGCCTGGTGATGGAGAAGGTCGCCGGCCATCCGCTCGCCGTCGACGGGGCCTTCGACCGCATCGTCTGGCGCGTCATCCCCGAAGCGTCGACCCGCGCCGCCGAGCTGATCGCCGGCAACGTCGACATCGTCGCCAACGTCTCGCCCGACCAGGCCGGCACGATCGACGCCAGCGGCCGCGCCCGGGTCCAGGCCGTTGCCGGCACCCGTCGCATCTACGTCGGCTTCAACTTCCGCCAACAGCTCTTCGGCGACAGTGAAGGCGCGGCGGCCATCCAGAACGTGCTCGTGCGCCGCGCGATCAACCATGCGGTCGACGTCGAGACCATTTGCAGCCAGCTGCTCGGCACCGAGTGCGAACGCGCCACCGGCCTGGTCAACCCGCCGAACGGCAACCCGAACCTCGAGCCGTACGCCTACGACCCCGAGGGCGCCGAGCGCCTGCTCGACGAGGCCGGCTACCCGCGCGGCGCCAACGGCGTGCGCTTCACCATCCGTCTCCAGTCGCCCAACAACCGCTACCTCAACGACGCCAACGTGGCGCTCGCGATCGGCCAGTACCTCTCCGACGTCGGCGTCCAGACCGAGGTCGACCTGCTCGACTTCGCGTCGGTCTACGTGCCGCTGATCACGACCGCCGGCGGCAACACGGCGGGCCCGCTGTTCCTGCTCGGCTCCGGCGGCACCATCGCCGACGCCCGCATCGACATGACCGACCTCTCGCGCCCCGATGCCGGCACCAACTACACCGGCTGGACCAACCCCGACTGGTACTCCGGTTGGGACCGCCTCGCCGCCCAGACCGACGCGGCCGGTGAGCGCACGGTCATCAACGAGATGCTCCAGGTGTTCTACGACGACGCGCCGTGGCTGATGATGTACTTCCAGCCCGACTTCTACGGCGTCAGCAGCCGCGTCGAGTGGCAAGCCCGTCGCGACGAGAAGGTCCTCGTCTTCGACGCCACCCTCCGCTAACTGCCAACACGACCCAGGGGTCGGCCGAAAGGACCGGCCGACCCCAAGGTCGCCGCGCTCGCTGCGGCGACCCCCTATCTGATCCGGAGAACCCTATGTGGTCCTACATCCTCAACCGCTTGATCCAGGCTGGCGTCGTGGTGATCGCGGTCACGCTGATCACCTTCCTCACGCTCCACATGGCCGGCGACCCTACGTATCTGTACGTGGGCGACCGCGCCACCGACGAGGAGATCGCGCTCGTCCGCGAGCGCCTGGGCTTCGACCGTCCGCTGCACGTCCAGTACCTGAGCTTCCTCACCGGTCTCCTACAGGGCGACACCGGTCGCTCCCTCGTTTACCGCGTCCCCGCGCTCGGCGTCGTGCTGGACCGGCTCCCGGCCACCATCGAGTTGACGCTGATGGCCCTGCTCATCGCCATCGTCTTCGCAATCCCGCTCGGCATCATCGCCGCGCTCAAACGAGGCACGGCGATTGACGGCGGAATCATGGCGCTCGCGATGGTGGGTCAGTCGATCCCCAGCTTCTGGCTCGGCATCATGCTCATCCTCTTCGTCGGACTGGGCCTTTCATGGCTGCCGATCTCGGGCCACGTACCGGTGCTCCAGCCGCTGCTCCAGGGCGACTTCGCGACCGCTTTCGGAAACGTCCCCCAAGCGCTGCGCTACCTGATCATGCCGGCCTTCACCGTCTCGCTCTTCTCGCTCTCACGCAACGCGCGCCTGGTGCGCTCGTCGATGCTCGAGGTCCTGTCGCAGGATTTCGTCCGCACGGCACGCGCGAAGGGGCTCAAGGAGTGGGGCGTGGTCATGCACCACGCGTTGCGCAACGCCTGGATGCCGGTCGTCACGATGTTGGGGCTCGAGTTCGGCTTCCTGCTCTCGGGCGTGGTGGTGGTCGAGACGGTCTTCTCGTGGCCCGGCGTAGGGCGGCTCGTGTTCAACGCGATCAACCAGCGCGACATCCCCCTCGTCCAGACCGCGGTCGTGATCTTCGCGTTCGTGTTCATCGTGCTCAACCTGCTGGTCGATCTGGTGTACGCCCGCCTCGATCCACGCGTGAGGCTCTCGTGACGACCCCCTCGAAGACCGCCCCGACGAAGGCTCCGACGCCGTTCGCGCGCGCTTGGCGCAGCCTGGTCCGCAAGGGGTGGCCGCTGTTCTCGATCGTGGTGCTGCTCGTCGTGGCGGTCGCCGCGATCGCGGGTCCCGACCTCGCCCCCAAGGACCCCAACCGCCAGAACATCATCTAGCGCCTGCAGCCGCCCATGGTCGAAGACCGGAACGGCGTGGTGCAGTTCGTGCTGGGCACCGACGCGCTCGGCCGCGACGTGCTCTCGCGCCTGATCTACGGCGCGCGCGTCTCGCTGCTCGTCGGCCTCATCGCGGTCCTGATCGGCGGCTCCCTCGGCACCGGCCTCGGCATGGTCGCCGGCTACGTCGGCGGCCGCACGGACTCGATCATCATGCGCCTGGCCGACATCCAACTCGCCTTCCCGTTCATCCTGCTGGCCATCATGTTCCTGGTGGTGCTCGGCTCCGGGGTGCTGAACCTGATTCTGATCTTGGGCATCGGGCAGTGGGTGACCTATGCCCGCATCGCCCGCGCCCAGACGCTGTCGCAGCGTGAGAAGGAGTACGTCGAGGCCGCCCGAGCGCTCGGCGCCCGCGGCGTATCGGTGATCTTCAAGTCGATCCTGCCGAACATCCTCGCCCCGCTGATCGTCATCGCGTCGTTCAACGTCGCTAGCGTGATCCTCTCCGAAGCCGCGCTCTCGTTCCTCGGTCTCGGCGTACCGCCGACCACGCCCACGTGGGGCGGGATGCTCGCCGAGAGCCGCGACCAGCTGCTCGCAGGCCGCTGGTGGCTGGCGGTCTTCCCGGGCATCGCGATCGCCCTCACGGTCCTCTCTTTCAACATCCTCGGTGATTGGCTCCGCGACCACCTCGACCCGCGCCTCCGCGGCGTGGGTTGATCCTAGAAAGGACGTCCCGCATGCCCCTGAGAATCGGCGTGATCGGCGCCAGCTTCGCCAAGGCCGCCTACCTCCCCGCCCTCCGCCACGTCCCCGACGCGCAAGTCGTCGCGCTCGCCAGCGCCCGCATGAGCAGCGCGCGCTCCGCGGCGGACGCCTTCGGCGTCGAGCACGCTTACGACGACTGGGCCGCCATGCTCCGCGACCACGCCCTCGACCTGGTGTGCATCGCCACCCCCACCGACACGCACGCGCCCATGGCGCTCGCCGCGCTCGACGCCGGCGCGGCCGTGCTCTGCGAGAAGCCGACCGCGATGGACGCGACCGAGGCGCAGGCGATGCGCGACCGCGCCGCCGAGCTCGGTCGCGTGACGATGATGGGGCACGAGCTGCGCTTCAACCCCAACCGCCGCAAAGAGGCGGAGCTCATCGCCTCGGGCGCCATCGGCGAGGTGCGCCACGCCCACATCGCAAACGTCACGCCCGGTTGGGCGGACCCGGCGTCGCGCCCCAAGGGCGACTGGTGGTCGCTCGCCGAGCGCGGTGGCGGTCGCCTGGGCGCCAACGGCTCGCACCAGACCGACCTGCTGCGCTGGTGGTTCGGCGAGGCCAAAGCGGTCATGGGGCGTGCGGTGACGATGATCCCGGATCGGCGCGACAAGACGACCGGCGAACCCTGGACGGCGACCGCCGACGACGTGGTGCACATGGTGCTCGAGCTCGAGCGCGCCCCGATCGCCGACGTCTTCCTCTCCGGCGTCGCGCGCCACAACATGGACAACGTCACCCAGGTCTACGGCAGCGAGGGCACCATCCTGCTCACCAACTCCGACGAGAAGCTCCTGCTCGGCAAGCCCGGCGGCGACTTCGAGGACGTGAGCTTGGCCGACCCGAACGCCCAGCTCGAGGGGGTCGGCAAGGGCATCTGGAACGTCTCGTTCGTCGCGCTCCTGCGCGAGCTCTGCGGCGCGATCGCCGAGGGGCGGCCCGTCCGCGAGGGCGCCACCTTCGAGGACGGGTGGCGCAACCAGCGCGTGCTGGACGCCATCAAGCGCTCAGGCGCCGAGCGCCGTTGGATCGAGCTCGATGCCTGACCGCGGCGTCGCGGTCGTCACCGGCGCGGCCCAGGGGTTGGGTCGCGCCGTCGCGCTGGCGCTGGCGGCGGACGGCTGGCGCGTCGCCGCCATGGACGTCGACGGCTCCGGCCTCGCGACGCTGGCGGCGGAGGCCCGCGGCCGCGTGCACCCGATCGTGGCCGACCTCGCCGACGCCGATGCCACCAGCGCGGCCATCGCGCGCGCCCAGGCGGAGCTCGGTCCGATCGGGTACCTCGTCCACAACGCCGCCATCCTGGTCGAGGAGCGCTTCGAGGACGTCTCCTTCGCGCGCTGGAACGCCACCGTGAACGTGCAGTTGCAGGCCGCGTACCTCCTGACGCACGCGGTGTGGGCCGGCATGAAGGCTTCGAGGCGCGGCCGCGTCGTGTTCGTGAGCTCGCAGTCGGGCATCCGCGGCTTCGCCTCCGAAACCGCCTACTGCGCCGCCAAGCACGGGCTCGAGGGCTTCATGAAGGCGCTCGCGCTCGAGGCCGAGGGCACCGGCGTGGCCGTCTCCACGATCACGCCAGGGATGTACATGCATACGCCCATGTCGGAGCGCAACTACCCGCCCGAGGCGAAGGCGCAGTGGGTCGACCCCGCCCGCCTCGCACCCGCCTTCGTCCACCTTGGCGCGCTCGCCGACGCCCGCCACAGCGGCGAACGCCTCGACGCCTGGAAGCTCGCCCAGGAGGTCGCCGATGCCGCATGAGCCGTCCCCGGTGGGCTCGGAGCTGCAGTCCGTGTTCGATTGGATCGACGCCCACGCCGACGAGTGCGTCGCCGACCTCCAGGAGCTCGTGCGGCAACCGAGCATCTCGGCGCAGGACGTCGGCCTCCAGGAGTGCGCCGACCTGGTCGAGGCGCAGATGAAGCGCGACGGCCCCGACGCCCGCCAGTACCTGCTCGACGGCGGCCCGCCGGTGCTGTTCGGCCACATGACCACGCCACGCTCCACCAAGACGATGCTCTGCTACTCGCACTACGACGTGCAGCCGGCCGAACCGCTCGAGGCTTGGACGCACGGCGGACCGTGGTCGGCGGCGATCGTCGACGGCGTCATGTACGGCCGCGGCACCACCGACAACAAGAGCGGGGTGCTCGC
>JAGXHO010000167.1 GCA_024636105.1 Trueperaceae bacterium
CGGATCGCCCTCAAGTACATCGCGCGCCTCCGTGAACCGCACACGCCGCTTCGCTCCACGATGGACACCGGGTGGAAGGCGGCGCAGGAGAGGGTACATCCGGCTTGGTCGCTTCGCGAGGGACATCTGGGAAGGGGGTGCGGGTGACGTATCCTGGCGATCGGCTTGGTCGGAGTCCGGCCGCGCCCGACCATGCTGCGCCGAGGCGCGGCGAAGCGCGGACGGGGGAGGGGAGGGGAGCGTGAGCGACGTCGTGGTGGTGGGGAGCGTCAACCTCGACCGGGTGCAGACCGTGGCGTTTCTGCCGGAGCCGGGCGACACCGTCCATGGCCGGTCGTTCGCCACGTACCACGGGGGCAAAGGCGCGAACCAGGCGGTCGCCGCGGCCCGGATGGGGGCGCGCGTGCGCTTCGTCGGCCGCGTCGGCCGCGACGAGGCCGGCGCCCGGTTGCGCGACGCCCTGGTGGTTGAGGGGATCGACGACGGTTCGCTGCTCGAGGTCGACGGGCCGACCGGGTTCGCCACGATCCTGGTGTCCGCGGCAGGGGAGAACGTGATCGTCCTCGAGGCGGGGGCGAACGGCGCGTTCGACGCAGCGACGCTCTCGGCCGCGGACCTGGCCGGGGCGAAGGTTGCGCTGTTCCAGACCGAGGTGCCCGTCGACACCGTCGTCCGCGGGCTCGAGCTGGCGCGGGCGGCCGGCGCGATCACGATGTGGAACGCCGCCCCGCCGGAGGGCGCCGAGCGCGTGCCCAGCGAGCTGGTCGACGTCCTCGTCGTGAACGAGGGCGAGGGTGCGTTCCTGGTCGACGCCGCCGCAGACGATGCCGACCCGGCTCGGCTGCTCGAGCGCCTCGCGGGGCGGTACGCGAGCGTGGTCCTGACCCTCGGCGCCGATGGCGTCCTGTGGGCCCACGACGGTGCCCGCGGCGCGCTCCCGAGCCACTCCGTGGACGTGGTCGACACGACCGCTGCGGGCGACACGTTCACCGGCGTGCTGGCGGCGGGCATCGCCGCCGGGCAGCCGTGGGGCGAGGCCATCGCCTTCGCGGTCGCGGCGGCGGCGCTCTGCGTCGCGCGGGCGGGGGCGCAAGCGTCGATCCCCAAGCGGGGCGACGTGGAGGCGTTCTTGGGGCGAGGCGGGTCGTGGCCGCGGGAGGCGATCCCGTGCTGATCTACCTCGACGTCCCCAAGGACGCCCTCGCGCAGCGGCTGGAGCGACGCAAACGCGAACCTACCGCCCGGGACGTTCGAGGTCACGCGCGCCACGCTCGACCTGTTCGCCGCGAAGTTCGAGCCACCGTCGCCGGACGAGGCCCTGACGATCATCGCGATCCACGCCGACGAGCAGGGTGTTGCGGAGGGCTAGACGACGAAGATGTTCGGCAACGCGAAACGCACGCTCACCGTCGAATAGCGCTGGCGGTCGATAGCGGCAACCACGAGCCCGGTAGCGCCGCTGATGGCGCAGTCCTCGAGTCGCACCATCCGGTCGACCAAGGTGTCGAGCAGCGCCTCACGCCACACTCGTTGCACCAAGATCCCGTGCACCGCACCTTCAAAGGCTGCCCGTCGAGCGGATGAGCTCGAACAGTTGGCGGTTCCATTCGGCGTGGACCCGTGGATGGAGGTGGTTCGCAGCCCTCGGCGGAACCTCGACGCCGGCAGCGACTGCAGCCGCGTTGAGGTCGTGCAACCGCGTAGGCCAACCGGGTGGCCAAGGGCGTACCAGGGCCCGGAGCATCTGAAGATCGACGTCCCAGAAGCGGCCATACACTTCGGCTGCTTCGACTCCCAAACCACTCCACTCCGTGAAGCTCTCGAGCGATGGGATCCATGCCCAGAACTCGTCGACATCGCCGCAGAACTCCACGACGGCCGCCGCGAGTTGCTGCCTCGACATCCGCGGCTCATCCGGGGAAATCAGCCGAAAGACACCCGGGATGAAGTCGTTGGTGGACGGATCGATATCGACTTCGGACGAGATGCCGAACCACGAGCGCCCTCGTTCATCCGCAAGGCCGATCCACATCAGCTCGGATCGCTCCGACCATGGCGGGGCGGTCCATTCCGTGTCGACGAAGATTCGGCGCTTGATGGGCTGTTCTCGCACCGCCTAACAGCGCTTCTGCGGATCCGCAGAGATCTCGATAGAGATCTCGATACCACCCAGCGGGGCCCAAGAACGCTCCACCGCCAGCCACCCTCCGGATGCCGTGCCGACCGCCCCCCACGCCAGTGGCTTCATTCCGGCACGATACACGGATCCGACCGTGGCCCGGACGATGCGGCTATCGTGAGCTCGGCCCACGAAGGCGAAGCTCGCGCCCTTCGAGACATGACCCCAAACGATCTCGCACACGCTTCGCACATGGTCCATTCTATTGAATGCGATGGCGCAACTACCGACAGCAGAAGAACCCCGTCGCAGACGAGGTTCCTAATGGTGCGCCCGAGAGGATTCGAACCTTTGGCCTTCTGATCCGGTGTCCGTGTGTTGCGTGCGGGGGCGGCACTTGTGGGGGTTGCCGGGAGTGGGCTGGCGTTGGCTCCTGACGTATCTTCGGTGGTTCGTGCCGGCCTCCAGCTGACGCCCGGTGACGACGCGTGACGACTTGAATTCGCACACGATTCGAAGCTGGTGTCTGGCTCGCGACCGAAGCTGATGTCGAGTGACGTGCGCGGGGTTCCGTTAACGGGTCACGTCAGGTGCTGGTCACCCTTGGACGCGACCGGTCGCATTGGACCGCACACAGGCTCCGCCGCCACGCACACGTTCTTGCGGGCCCCGCTGCGGGACAGGCCCACGCACTCGGCGATCGCGCGCTACACCCAACCCCTCCACGCCGCTGAAGCGAACGAGGTCGATTGCGCTCTCGGTACTTGCCAGTCTGCAGACGTGATCCCTGCGCCCACGTGAGGGGGGTCAACGTTCGACCGGCACGGGTGGGTCATTTTGCGACCGGTCGCAACAGCAGCGCGGTTTGGGTTGACTTGTTGGCGCCGGGATCGTCGGCGAACAGAAGGCGCATCTGGACCTCCGGCCACTTGACCCCCAGGCATTGCAGGAGTCTCGGCTCTGCGAATCAGCGTTCTATGGGCTCCGAGAAGTCCCGTCCTGTACAGGTTCTCTCATGAGACTCTGCCGGCTGGGCCCGGTCGCAGGTACGCCATCCGACAGCTCCGACACACCATGCGACACACCGCGTGCCGTTGTGGTCCCGGCTTCGCAGTGCCTTGTGGTTGCCCCCGCAGACTCCAAGTACTCATCGAGAACTCCATCCGTAAGGTACGAGAGATGCTTCGTAGCAGTCAGCTCAACCAAGCCGTCGTGAAAAAATGTACGTTGAGAGGGCGCGCTTCTGGAGCAACGACATCGCAGGACGTTGGAAACCTGCCATGACCTGTTTCCGACGTTCAATCGGTGCCACGACGGCGACGCCATCAGCGATTCCGGCGGCACGGCTTTGCCGGGCGTGGGCACGGTCGCCGAACGCGGCGCCGTGGCGGCACGCGTGGCGGCCCTCAACGCGCGATAGCGTTCGTGGACGTCGGCGTGGATGTCGGCGTGGATGTCGGCGTGGATGTCGACCGGTCGGCACCTCGTATCCTGTCTAGATGACGTCGACACCGCAGGAGGGTACTGCGCCGCCACGGGTGGCGCGGCTGGTGCCATGACCGGGGCACTCGACTACACGGAGTCCCTGGAGGGCGTGGTCGAAGCGGACCTCGCAGGCTTCCTCGCGCATTGGGACTTCACGCCACCGACCGGTACCTTGCTCCGGATGCTCCACGGCAGTTCGGTCGTCATCCTGGCTCGCGACACCCGCACCTCGCAAGTCTGCGGCTACGTGACCGCGTTGACGGATCGCGTCGTCTGCGGCTACATCTCCGCGATCGAGGTCCGACCGGCGTACCGCCACAACGGCATCGGGACCGAGCTGTTGAGTCGGATGACCGAACGGCTGGACGTTCACGGGATCTACCTCTCCTGCGCGCCCGCCATGATCCCGTTCTATGAGGCAGCGGGGTTCAGGCCCGTCTCGGCCATGACCAAGCGGCGGAGCCGGGCAGCCAAGGTGGCTTCATCGCCGGTGGATTAGGGCCTGTTGGCACTGCGGCGATGAATCGATTCGAGCACGTGCTCGAGGCAGCAGATGGTGCCACAGGGCTTGCTCAAGACCAAGAGACGCATCGCTGACAGACCACGACGTGAAGAGCGACCTCATCGATGAGGTCGCTCTTCGTTTTGTGCCGTCTAGGACGGCGTTTCCTGGGGCGCCCGAGAAGACTCGAACTCCTGGCCTTCTGATCTGTAGGCCGTGTTTTGTGTCTGGGACGGAGTTTGTGGGGAGTGCCTCGTGTTGTCGGGAGTGGCCTGGTGACGCGAGGTTTGCCGTTTGGCGGTCTCGGTTGGATGCGACAGGAGACGACGTCTGGTGGCGTGGGTTCGCGCACGGTTCGCACACGCCGGTGGCGTTTGGAGCGAATGCAAATGGTGAGCCCGACCAGTGGGAAGGTGCCTTGACTCGCAATCCTCGGACCGCTGCGCAGAGTGCCGAACGATCCAACCACCCAGCGGGCGGTTGCGAGCACAAGCTCCTCCCGGCCGCTCCAGCCGGTCGCGCGGCGGTGCACGAGTTCGGTCTCGTACCGCCCGATGGTGCTTTCGATGCGTGCGTCGTCGCACGCGATGGCGACGAGGCCTACGATCGCGGGAATCTCGACGGACGCTTGCTTCGGCAGCGAGCGGTCGAGTACACTTCGGGAACACGTTAGTAAGAACGCCTTACGAAATCGCGGGGAAGGAGCACCGTGCGCGAGCAGGGAGTACTGGACCTGTTGAGAGCCGAGGGACCGATGTCGCGGGCGGAGATCGCCCGGCGCTGCAGCGTCAGCAAGCCGACGGTCGCTTCGGACGTCGAGACGCTCCTCCAACTGGGCCTGGTCGAAGAGCGAGGGCGTGAGGCGAGCGGTAGCGGCCGGCCGGGTCGGCTCGTGGCCTTCAATCCTGCCGCGGGTCTCGTCGTGGGAATGGACGTTGGCGGTACCACCACCCGTGCCGTTCTGGCCGATCTCGACGGCACCGTCGTCGCGAGCCACCGCGTAGCGACGGCCAAGGGCTCGTCCGACGCGCTGCTCGATCAGCTCGCCCACATCGTCGAGACCTTCGAGATCTCGCGTGCCGGTGGTGCCCCCGTCCTTCAGGTCGCGATCGGGACGCCTGGCGTCGTCGATTCGGTTCGGCGACGTGTGGCGATTGCGCCCAACCTTCCGGCCCTCGAGACCGACGGCTTCCTTGATCGTCTCGATGCGGCGCTCGGACGCCCGATCACCGTACTGAACGACGTCAACGCCGCCACGCGGGGCGAACTCGAACACGGCGCCGGTCGCGGCGTCGACGATTTCGTCTACATGAGCGTCGGCACTGGCCTCGGTCTCGGTGTCGTCGTCGCAGGCGTCGTGCACCACGGGATCGGTGGGCGAGCCGGCGAGCTCGGGTTGCTGCCGTACCCGCCGGGTAGCGGTTCGATCCTCGAAGACGCGCTCTCGGGCCGAGCGATCCGTGCCCACTCGCTTGACGTGGGGGGTGACGGTGACCCGGAGACGGCATTCCACCAGGCGGCCGCGGGGCTCGACCCCGGCGCGAGCGCGATCGAGCGCTTCCAGGCCGACCTCGCGTGGGCGCTGGTTGCGGTGGCGACCCTCCTCGACCCAAGCCGCGTCGTGCTCGGAGGTGGCATCGGTCTCCGATGTGCACCCTTCGTCGACCGGATCCGCGCCGATGTGGCGCGCCTCGCTGGATTTGACATCGACGTCCGCGTCGCCGAGCTCGGCGACGACGCCGGGTTGACCGGCGCCGTCGCTACCGCGCTCGCACCGGCGCGCGACGTCCGCCGCTGGATGGAAGGAGGCCCGCAACGCCCGGAACCACGCCACCACTCCCCGCAACCCGTCGTCAACCTCACCACCGCGCACGCCACGCCTTTGGAGGAACCATGACCGCACGCATGGCCCGCATCGCTCTCGCCGCCGCTCTCGCCGCGGCCCTCGCCTTCGCGACCGCTCAGACGACGATCGTCTGGTCGTTCTGGGGCGATCCCGGAGAACTGCCGCCGAACTACGAGGTCATCGAGGCCTTCCACGCGGCCCAAGACGACATCCGCATCGAGGTCCAGCACGCCCCGTGGGGCAGCTACTTCGACCGCATCCAGACGCAGATGGCCGGCGGGACCGCCCCTGATGTGATGTTCCTGAACAACATCCCGTCGTACGCGTCGCGCGGCGTGCTCGCCCCGCTCGACGAGTGGATCGCCCGCGATGAGTTCGATACGAGCACGTACCACGAGGGGCTCCTCGCCGTGTTCGGCTACGACGGCCAGTCCTTCGGGTTCGCGCGGGACAACGACACCAACGTCCTGTACTTCAACAAGGACTTGTTCGACGCCGCCGGCATGGCCTACCCGAGCGCCGACTGGCGTTGGGACGACATCCGCGCGGCCGCCCAGGCGCTCACGGTCCGCGACGACCGCGGCCGCGCCACGCAGTACGGCCTGGCGCTCGAGAAGAACCGCTACCCGCAGTGGGTGTACCAGAACGGCGGCGGCGTCTTCGACGATCCGCTCGCGCCGACGGAGTTCCTGATGGATTCGCCGGAGGCCGTCGAGGCGATCCAGTTCATCGCCGACATGATCCTCGAGGACGGCTCCGTCCCCAGCTTCGACGCCATGGCCCAACTCGGTAGCACGACCGAACTGTTCAGCACCGGTCGCGTCGCGATGGTGATGACCAACGCCGCGCGCATCCCCACCTTCAACGACGCCAGCTTCGCTTGGGACGTCGCGCCGCTCCCGGCCGGTCCGACCGGCATCCGGGCCAACACCCTCGGCGGTGCCGGCTACGTCGTCTCCTCGACCAGCCAACACCCCGAAGAGGCTTGGACGTTCCTGCAGTTCCTGGCCGGCACCGAGGGGCAATCGGTCTTCGCCAGCACGGGTGTCGCCGTGCCTGCGTCGTACGCCAACCCCGATGTCGCCGCGGCCTTCGTCTCGGCCTGCCCGGAGATGGTGAGCTGCCAAGTCTTCATCGACGAGACCGGCAACGGCCGCCTCGCCCCCAACTTCCCCGACTGGCGTGAGATCGAGAACACCATCGTCGTGCCCCACCTCGACCTGATCTACACCGGCGAGCTTTCGGCCGCCGACGGGCTCGCCCGCATGGGCGAAGAGGTCCGCCGCTTCATGGCTTCGCGCTGAACGTGCGCATCTTCGACGCCCACGTTCATAACTTCTGGTGGGAAGGCCGCACCTCTGGTGTGGCCTTCCTCGACGCCCTTCAGCGCACCGCCGAGGAGGTCGGGATCGTCAAGATCGCGCTCCTCGGCAACCCCGGCGCGACCGGGCACGACGACCTCTCGAAGGCGCTCGCGCACGCGCCCGATCTGTTCGTGGGCATGGGCTGGCTCCGCCTCGACGAGGATCCGCCGAGCTTGATCGACGAGTTCGCCGACCGCGGCTTCCACGGCATCAAGACCCTTGGCCCTCGCCGCAACTACGACGACGAGGCCTACTACCGGCACTACGAGAAGGCCCAGGCGCGGGGTATGCGGATGCTCTTCCATACCGGCATCCTCGGCGGCCCGAACGACTACCTGATGGGCGCCGCCGAGGATGCCTGGAAAGCGCCGCCGACGGGCGACGACGAGGAGCGCTTCGTCGTGAAGCTCGGTCGCGAAGCGCGTGGACGGGGGTACGGCTTCGGCTCGGCGCGCATGCAGCCGATCTACCTCGACACCATCGCGTTCCACTTCCCCGAGATGTTCATCATCGGCGCCCACCTCGGTTGGCCCGACTACCGCACCGCCTGCGCCATCGCGCGCTGGCGGCCGCGACTGTTCTTCGACGTCTCCGGAGGCGACGTCGTGCGCAACCACATCATCCAAGGCCGGTACGTCATGAACGAGATCCGGCCCGAGAAGCTCGTCTACGGCTCGGATTCCGACCACCGTCGCATGAAGGCCGACGTCGAGGCATGGCGCAGCGCGTTCACGGAGATGGGGCTCAGCGAAGCGCAGCAGGAGCTGATCTTCTACCGCAACGCCGCACGCATCTTCGGCATCGAGGATTGAGGGGTGAGCCCGTGGCCGTCGACGTGAACCGAAGCAGCACGCGCTCAGGACGGCGCGACCCGCACCGGGCGACCCGTCGACGGACCGCGTTGACGGCCTATGGCTTCCTCCTCCCGAACCTCCTCGGGTTCCTGGCCTTCACCTTCCTCCCGGTATTGGCCGCCCTGCTCATCAGCTTCACCGACTGGGACCTGCTTCGGCCCGCCCAATGGGTTGGCCTGGCGAACTACGAGCGCTTGATCCAAGACACGACGTTCCACCGCGTCCTTCGCAACACCTTCGTGTACGTCCTCGGCACCGTCCCGGTGCAGATGGCGCTCGCGCTGGTGGTGGCGATGGCGCTCAACCAGCGCATACCCGGACGACTCTTCTTCCGGGCCGCCTATTTCATGCCCGTGGTCGCCTCGACGGTGGCTGTCGCGCTGGTGTGGCGCTGGATCTTCCATGCCGACTTCGGCCTCTTGAACAGCGCGCTTTACATGATCGGGATCGACGACCCGCCCAACTGGTTGCAGAGCACCCGCTGGGCGCTGCCGGCCATCATCATCATGAGCATCTGGCAGCAGGTCGGGTTCTCGATGGTGCTCTTCCTGGCGGGCCTCCAGGCCGTCCCCGCGCATCTCTACGAGGCGGCCAAGATCGACGGTGCCAGCGGCTGGCACCGCTTCGTGCACATCACCATCCCGATGCTCTCTTCGACGACCTTCTTCGTGCTCGTGATCAGCATCATCAACTCGTTCCAGGTGTTCGACCAAGCCTTCATCATGACCGAGGGGGGCCCCGCCAACGCGACGAACACGCTGGTGTTCAACATCTATCGCTACGCCTTCCAGTTCTTCCAGATGGGTTACGCCACGGCCATGGCGTGGGTGCTGTTCGCCATCATCTTCGTGGTCACCGTCGTCCAGTTCCGCTACCAGCGCCAGTGGGTGCACTATGACTGACACCGCCCCGAAACGGCGCCGCGCTCCGCGCCAGGTGTTCGGCTACACGCTCGGAACGTGGGTCCTGGTGCTCTTCTTGGTCCCGACCGCGATCTTGATGCTGATGCCGTTCGTCTGGATGCTGTCGACGTCGCTCAAGAGTGCGGGGGCCGTGTTCGAGTACCCGCCGACGTTCGTGCCGAACCCGTTCCGGTGGGACAACTACACCCGCCTGTTCGAGGTCTTGCCGTTCGCCCGTTTCTTCCTCAACAGCGTGATCGTCGCCGCTTCCGTCACGATCCTGGGCGTGGCGACGAGCGCGATGGCCGCCTACGCCTTCGCGCGCCTGCGCTTTCCCGGCCGGGAGGCCCTCTTCCTCGGCTACCTCGGGACGCTGATGATCCCCGCCCAGGTGGTCATCATCCCGAACTTCATCCTCCTGCGGACGCTCGGGTGGATCGACACGTACCAGGCGCTCATCTTGCCGGCAGCCTTCAGCGCGTTCGGCACGTTCCTGTTGCGCCAGTACTTCCTCACCATCCCCAGCGAGCTGGAGGACGCTGCGGTGGTCGACGGCGCCAGCCACTGGCAGATCTTCACGCGCGTGGTCCTGCCGCTTTCGGGCCCGGCGCTCTCGGCGCTGGCGATCTTCACGTTCCTGTTCAACTGGAACTCGTTCCTCTATCCGCTCGTCGTCACGAACTCGACCAACATGAGCACGCTCACGGTCGGGCTCAACACGCTTCAGGGCCAGTACAACACCGCTTGGACGCTGTTGATGGCGGGTAGCGTGCTCGCCCTCCTGCCGGTCCTGATCGTCTTTCTCCTGGCGCAGCGCTACTTCATCAAGGGCATCACCCTCACGGGCATCGGAGGTCGCTGATGGGCATCCACGACGTCGGCCGGGAACGGGCCCTCGAGGTCTTGCACCGGTGCGTCGCGCCGCTCGGCTTCAAGGCAAGCGCCTTCGAGGGAGGCTACCCGCAGGTGTGGGCGCGCGACGCGGGCATCACCGCACTGGGCGCCCTGACGACCGGCGATCCGGAGTTGATCGCCTGCACCAAGGCGTCGCTCGAGACGCTCGGCGCGGCCCAGACCGAGCTCGGCATGATCCACCTCAACGTCGATACCCGCACCGGCGACGTCACCACCGAGAACGCCGGCGCTGTCGACGCGAACCTCTGGTACGTCCTGGCGCACGACGCCTACCGACAGGCGACCGGCGACCTCGACTTCGCGCGTGCGTCTTGGCCTTCGCTGCAGCGCGCGGCGCTGTGGCTGAGGTACCAGGACATGAACGCCTGCGGCCTCCTCGAGGTGCCCGAGGCGGGCGACTGGGCCGACCTCTATAGCGTTCGCTACAACGTCCTGTACGACAACGTCCTGTACGTCGCGGCGCTGCGCGCGCTCGCGGCGTACGCCCGCGCTCTGGGGGAGGACGGCGACGCCCACGCGCTCGCCGCGACCGACGTGGCGACCAAGATCGACCTGGTCCTGTGGCTCGATCGCCCCTGGGACGGGCACGCCTTCGGTGCGCAGCTCGAGCGCCTCAAGGCGCTTCGGCTCGAGTGGTTCTTGCTATACCAAAACACCGCCACGCTCACAGAGAAGCCTTTCTACT
Organism: Trueperaceae bacterium; assembly: GCA_024636105.1. The sequence goes on from JAGXHO010000167.1 coordinate 10,673, forward strand.
TGCCGTGGACCGGCTTCCGGGAGTTCGGCGACACCTTCGACGCGTTCGGCAACTGCCTCGCGATCCTCCTCGGGATCGCCGACGAGGCGAAGCGCGAGCGGATCCTGACGCACGCCCACGCCGTCGGCGCCGACGCGCCGCAGCCGATCAAGGCGTTCTATCCGCCCATCTACCCCGGCGACCGCGATTGGCGCGAGTACTTCCGCAGCCGCAACCTCAACCTCCCGTTCCAGTACCACAACGGCGGTAGCTGGCCGTTCCTCGGCGGGTTCTACGTCACCGCGCTCCAGTTCGGCGGCCGGCACGAAAGGGCCGAGGCGCAGCTCGAAGCCCTGGCCGAGAGCAACCGGCTCGGGAAGCATGGCGAGTGGGAGTTCAACGAGTGGCACCATGGCCTGAGCGGCCGACCGATGGGGCACCCCCAGCAGGCGTGGTCTGCGGCCATGTACCTCTACGCGCTCGACACGGTCGAGAACGGGGTGGCGCGGTTCTTCGGCGGGTGGCGCGGGTGAAGGAGTTTGTGGATGCCCGAGCGGGCTGCGGAACTCCGCTGTACCTCTCGTCGAGAGGCGGGCCCCACCCACCGTTGTCGGTGACCTTCCTCATCGACAGCCTCTTCCCCGACATCCAGCCTCCACACGAGGCACGGTATGCCCAAGCGGTTACCGCACCACCCCACCCTGGTAGGGCGGTCGGC
>JAGXHO010000168.1 GCA_024636105.1 Trueperaceae bacterium
ATCCGGGGCAAATGGCTCTCAACCGGAGCGCCTCCTCGACACCTCGTACCAGGTCGTAAGCTTCGGCGTCGACGAGGCGGACGAGATCCTCGTGGTCGACTTCGGCGGGGGTGGGATCTACCGGTTGGTGCCGTCGGCACCGTGAACGATGGCGGGTCGCCCGCGTGCGTGTCGTCGTCATAGGGCATCCGACCGGCCGCCGCGGCGCCGTAGGGCTACCCTCGGCCCAACGGACATGAGGTCGCATCATGAAGCGCTTGCAGCCGTACCGCCGCAAACGAGACTTCGAGCGCACGCCGGAACCGGTTGGAGGCGGGGTGGCGGGCGTGGACCCGGGCGTCGACCCGGGTGTGGACCGGGGTGCGGAGCAGCAGCGCTTCGTGATCCAGAAACACCGAGCGACACGTCTGCACTACGACCTGCGCCTCGAGCACGGCGGCGTGCTGCGCAGCTGGGCGCTCCCGAAGGGCCCCAGCCTGGTCCCCGGCGAGAAGCGCCTGGCGGTCGAGGTCGAGGACCATCCGCTCGAGTATGGCGACTTCGAGGGCACGATCCCGAAAGGCGCGTACGGCGGCGGCACCGTCATGCTTTGGGACCGGGGGCGCTGGACGCCCACGGGCGAGGGTGTGCGCGACGGCCGCATCGACTTCGAGCTCGAGGGCGAGAAGCTGCGCGGCGCCTGGACGCTCACGCGCACGGGTAGCCGCGCGCGCAGTGACCGTGAAGGCGACGACGCGAACTGGCTCCTGATCAAGCGCACCGACCCCGGCGCGTCACCCCTCGAGCCCGACGACGACCACAGCGTCCTCACGGGCCGGACGATGGCGCAGATCGAGCATGGCGTGGAGCCGCCCGAAGAGGTGCGCGTCGGCGGGGTCGACTGGACAGAAGGGACAGACGGAGTTGACGTCGGCGCGATCGAGGGCGCGAAGCGCGCGAAACCGCCCGCCGAGCCGGCGTTGCAGCTCGCCAGCCTCGCAGGCGAGCCGCCCGAGGGCGACGACTGGATCCACGAGATCAAGTACGACGGCTACCGCCTTCTCGCGCACGTGGAGGACGGCGAGGTCCAGCTCCTCACCCGCAACGGGCACGACTGGACCGGCCGCTTCCCGGAGATCGCGGCGGCCCTCGCGCGGTTGCCGGTGCGCATCGCTCGGCTCGACGGGGAGGTCGTGGCGCTGCGCCCAGGCGGCGTCAGCAGCTTCGGCGAGCTCCAGGAGGCGCTTTCCAGCGGCGACATCGCGCGCTTGCGGTTCCAGGTCTTCGACGTGCTGCACCTGGGTGACCACGACCTGCGGGGCGTGGCGCAGCTCGCGCGTAAAAAGGTCCTCGAGGGACTCATGGAACGCGCCGGCACCGCGGTCGGTCCCCGCGTGCGCTACGCCGACCACGTCGTGGGCCAAGGCCCGGCGTTCTTCGAACGGGTGTGCCGAATGGGGCTCGAGGGAATGATCAGCAAGCGCATCGACGCGCCGTATCGCGCGGGGCGGGGCACGCGCTGGCGCAAGGTCAAGTGCACGCGACGCGCCGAGTTCGTCGTGGGCGGGTTCACCGAGCCGAAGGGCTCGCGCACCGGCTTCGGGGCGTTGCTGCTGGGCGCCTTCGACGGCGAGGCGCTGCGCTATGCGGGGCGGGTCGGGACCGGGTTCGACGAGCGCACGTTGCGGAAGCTCACCGAGCGGCTGGAGGCGATTGCGCGACCGACGTCGCCGTTCGCAGCCGACGTGCCCGATGCCCGCGGAGCGACGTGGACGACGCCCGAGCTGGTCGTCGAGGTGGGCTTCGCCGAGCGGACGCGCAGCGGTGCGCTCCGGCATTCGACGTTCGTGGGGCCGCGCGAGGACCGGCCGGCGATCGACGTCGCCTGGATGGCGCCGGACGCGGACGGCGGGGAGGGTCCGGGAGGCGCGAACGGTTCGGGAGGCGCGAAGGCGGCGAAGCGTGCGTCGGGTGGCGGCGGCGCGCGCGACGGTTCGTCCGGGCGCAAGGCGCCGCGCCTGCGCGACGGCGAGGCGATCGTCGCCGGCGTCCGGCTCACCAACGCAGATCGGGTGCTCTACCCGGACCAGGGCGTCACCAAGCGCGACCTGGCCCAGTACTACGCGAAGATCGAGGCGCACGTGCTGCCGGGGATGGTCCAGCGGCCGCTGTCGCTGGTGCGCTGCCCCGAGGGCCGAGCCAAGGAGTGCTTCTACCAGAAGCATCCCGGCACCTCCTTCCCACGCGACCTACCCAGCATCGACATCGAAGAGGACTCGGGCACGCACGCGTACGCCTACGTGCGCGACCTGACCGACCTCGTGGGGCTGGTGCAGGCCGGCGTGCTCGAGGTGCACGTCTGGGGGTCGCGCGTCGACGACGTCGAGCGGCCCGACCTGCTGATCATCGACCTCGACCCCTCGCCCGGCGTCGACTGGGCCGTGACGCGCGCCACGGCGCTGGACCTGCGCGCGCGCATCGGCGACCTGGGGCTGACGAGCTTCCTGCGCACCACCGGCGGCAACGGCCTTCACCTGGTGGTGCCGCTGGTCCGACGCCACGGCTGGGACGAGGTCAAGGCGTTCGCGCGGGCCCTATGCGAGCGGCACGCCGCCGATGACCCCGAGCGGCTGACCACGCGCGTCTCGAAGGCCAAGCGCGAAGGCAAGGTGTACCTCGACTACCTGCGCAACGGTCGCGGCGCGACGGCGATCGCCACCTTCTCGACCCGGGCTCGCGAGGGCGCGCCGGTGGCGGTCCCGGTCCACTGGGACGAGCTGGACGCCTCGCTTCGCTCCAATGCGTACGACGTGGGCAACGTCCGGCGGCGCCTCTCGGCGCTCCGCAGCGACCCGTGGGCGGGGTTCGCAGGCGCTGCCCGCGCGCTCACGGCCGCCATGCGCAAGGAGGTGGGGCTGCGATGACCGACGGCGACCGACCGGTGCGGGCACCGTGGTGGCTGGAGCGCGGCGACGCGATCTGCGTGACGTGCAATGAGGCCTTCCACCCCGAAACGATGGTCCGCTGCCAGGACTGCGACGAGCTGGTCTGCGCCACCTGCGTGGTCGAAGCGCGCGGCGAGGGCGAGGGCGGGGGCGAGATCCTGGTCGTGCTCTGCCACGCCTGTGCCGAGGCGCGCGGCTGATGGCGGCGCGTGCCATGTGGAAGGGCGTCGTGCGCATGGGCGACGTCGCGACCCCGGTCAAGCTCTACTCGGCGGTCGAGGATCGCAGCATCCGATTCCGGCTGCTGGAGCGACGGTCGCAGACGCCCGTCAGTCAGAAGATGGTCGACCCGGTGTCGGGCCAGGTCGTGCCGTACGAGGACACGCGGCGCGGCTACGTGACGAATGATGATGAGCTGGTGCTGTTGGGTCCTGACGAGCTCGAGGCGCTCGAGCCCGAAGCCTCGCGCGACATCGAGGTGGTCCAGTTCGTTCCGGCCGAGACGATCGACCACCGCTGGTACGTGCGCCCCTACTACCTGGGACGCGACGGCGACCTGCCGCGCTACACCGCCCTGGCGGCCGCGCTCGCGAAGGTGGGCCGCGAGGGCGTGGCCCACTGGACGATGCGCAAGAAGGCGTACGTCGGCGCGCTCCGGCTCCACCGTGGCTACCCGGTGCTGGCCACACTGCGCAGCGCCTTGGAGGTGGTGCCGGTGGAGCAGGTCGAACGCCCGGCCTGGAAGCCGCTGGACGACCGGCAGCTGGACATGGCGCGTCGGCTGATCGAGATGCTCGAGGCTCCCTTCGAACCGGACGCATACCGGGACGCCTACCGCGAGCGCGTCGAGGAGCTGATCGAGGCGAAGCGCGAGGGCGAGCGGCCGAAGCTCCCCAAGCCGCGCAAGAAGCGGACGGTGAGCGACCTCGACCAGGCGCTCGAGCGGAGCCTGAGCGCGGGGGGCGGCCGTGCCTGATTGGGGCGCGAAGCCCCACAAGGCTCGGCCGATGTGGTCGGGCACCGTCGCCTTCGGCCTGGTGGCGCTACCGGTGAAGCTGTTCCCCGCCAACCGCACCACCCGCGCATCGCTGCGCATGGTCAGCGAGGACGGCCAGCCGTTGGACCGTCGCTACTTCGCGTCCGACGACGGCGAGCCGCTGGACGCCAATGAGTTCGTGCGCGGTTTCCGGTCGGCGATGACCGCTTCGTGATCGTCGAGGACGAAGAGCTCGAAGCCCTCGACCCCGAAAAGTCCCAAGAGATCGACCTCTCGCGCTTCGTCGACAAGGACGAGGTCGATCCGATGCTGTTCGAGCGCGGCTACTTCCTGGCGCCCGACCGAGGAGCGCTCAAGGCGTACCGGTTGCTGGCCAAGACGATGGAGGAGGTCGGCCGGGTGGGGATCGCGACGTTCGTGATGCGCGACACCGAGTACCTGGTCGCGATCATCGCCGACGACGGCATCCTGCGCGCCCAGACGCTGCGCTTCCACGACGAGCTGCGCTCACCGGGCGACGTGGGCCTGGCCCAGCTCGGCGACGCGGACGCCGGTCTGCGCAAGGAGGCCGAACGCGCCATGAAGCGCCTCTCGGCCGACGAGCTCGACCGCTCGCAGCTGCGCGATCGCGCCACGCGACGCCTGCTCGACCTGGTCGCGAGCAAGCGCGAGGCCGAGGAAGACCTCGTCGAGCTGGCACCCGAGTCCGCCGAGGCGCCCGCCGACGAGGTCGATCTGATGCAGGTGCTCAAGCAGAGCTTGGCGCAGGCCGACGAGGATGGCGACGAGGATGGCGAAGATGACGATGGCGAGGGCGCCGACGTGGATGGCGCGGCCGATCGTGGCCGGGGTGGCCGGCGTGCCGCGAAGGCCACGGACGCGAAAGCCACGAGCGCGGCCGAGCTGAAGAAGCGCACGAAGAAAGAACTGTACGAACGCGCGCGGACGCTCGACATCGACGGCCGCAGTGGCATGACGAAGGAGGAGCTGGTCGACGCGATCCGCGCAGCGTCGTGAGGTGCGGCGCCACCGGCGCGCAATCACGATTCAGGCGGCACCACGCTCGAGGCGCGAATCTCGCTGCGAAGCGCGACCAGCTCCTGTCGAAGGGCGGCGAGATCGGTGGATCCCGCCAGCTCGCCGTCACTCGCCTTTGCGTCTCGGCCGACGAAGAAGGTCGCCAGCGTCGCCGTCACGTAGCCGAAGATGCCGAAGGCGTAGAGGGACAGGAAGATGCACAGCACGCGCCCCTCGAAGGTCTGCGGCCAGGCGTCGGAGCCCAGCGTGGTCATGACCATCGCCGTCCACCACAACGCTTCCCCGTAACTGTCGATGCCGCCGTCGACCTGGCGCTCGAAGGCGTACATCCCGGCGGACCCCGCCGCGACGACCACCGCCGTGAGCACGACGATGTAGGCGAAGCCGCGACGGTACAGGCTGTCGCCCAGCGCCCGCATGCCACGGTTCAGCGAGCTGAGCAGGCGGACCAGGCGCAGGCCCCGGCCCACACGCGCCAGACGGAGCAAGCGCACCGCTCGCATGATCCGAAAGATGCGCAACGCGGGCACCAGCAACGAGATGACGTTCAGCCAGTTCTTCCGCAGGTAGGCGCCCTTGCGCCGCACCAGGACGAGCTTCACCCCGAAGTCGAGGATGAAGACGCCCCAGATGATCGTCCCGAGGACCAAGAAGACTCGGCGCTCGCCCCACACCAGCTCGCCCAGCAGAAGCGCCAGCCACACGAAGGCCAGCACGACCATCGGCCCCTCGAGCCAGTCCTCCAGGGAGCGGAGAAGCTGGTGGCGCTCACGCTCCAGATCCGCCCCGCCCGGGGACGTCGTGTCCTGCGTCTCGCTCGGGTCGCTACTCATGGGGTCGCACCTCCTGCGCGGCGTCGGCCCCCGCCGGAGGTCGGTCCGGGCGCATCGACCGTGTGCGCTGGGCAGAGCCGGGCGGCGGAGGCGTGGCC
>JAGXHO010000169.1 GCA_024636105.1 Trueperaceae bacterium
GGGTGAGCGTCGGACTCGACGGTTCGCTGGACGTGCCGGGTCCCGCGGCCGACGCCCCACCGGCGGTCGCTGCGCGAGCGCCGGACACGGCCGCGTGGCTCGCGGCGGCGCGCGTCGGGCCGGCGCCGCTCGGGCTCGACGCGCTTTCGCTCGCGCTCCAAGAGGACGTCGTGGTGATGACGCGCGAACGTCCGCGCGACGGCGGCCGCGCCGCCTACCTGAACGTGGTCGCGCCAAGCGGGTGGGACCCCGGCGCGCACGCCGGTTCGTCGTTCGCGCGGCTGCATGCTCCAGTCCCGCGCCGTGCACCGCTCGACGCCGCGGCGGGCGCGCTCGTCGACGCGCTCGTGGCCCGGGGGCCGATCAACCGCTTCGTATGGAGCCTCGCCCCCGACGGCGCGCTGGGGCGCCACCCACGGCGGACGCCGCCGCCGGTGGTGGTGCCGCCCGAGCGCCTCTGGTACCGGGTCGAGCGCCAGACGACGCTGCCCGTGCCGGAGGCCAACGCCTTCGCGTTCCTGATCCGCGTGTTCGCGGCGCCGCTCGCGCAGGTCGTCGCCGACCCGGAGCGGCGCGCGGCGGTCGCGGCGGCGGTGGCGTCGATGGACGCCGAGCTCCTGGCGTACAAGGGGTTGGTCGGGCGGCGCGAGGCGCTCCTCGGATGGCTCAAGGAAGGGTGAGGGGTTCGTCTTCGCCACCGAGCTCGTCGTCGTCCGTGCCCAGGTCCACCTCGAAGGTGGCCGTGACGTTGCCGACCACGACCACGTCGTCGGTCTCGAGGTCGTAGCGCAGCACGTCGCCGCGCACCTCGTCGGACCCGCGGCGGCTGATCGCCGGGCTCCCGGCCAGGAGCGCCACGCCGGCCTCCTCGTCGAGCTCGAGCCGGTCGGCGGTGCTCACGCGGTCGCCGGACGTGATCGTCACCGCGCCGGTGAGGGTGGCGCGCTCGTCGGACACGTCGAACTCGAGGGCGTCGGCGGTGGCTTCGAGCGCGGGGCCGTCGCCTTCGGCGCGGCGCGTCAGCGCGATCGGACCGTCCATGGTGGCGACGTCGGTACCGCGATCGAGGAAGAAGCGCACGCCTTGCACGGTGGTGCGCCCCTGCAGCAGCTCGACGGGGCGCCCCCCCTCGGGGTCGACGGACTCGAGGCAGCCGGGTCGATCGAAGGTGGCGATGCCGCCGAGGAGCTCGACGGTCTCGTCGTCGCCGGCCGAGGGCGCGCCGTCGCCCGCCGGGGGTGGCCCGTCCGGCGAGTCCGCCGCGTCCGCGGCCTCGCTGGGCGCGGCGTCGTCGCTCGGCGTGGCGTTCGGGTCGTCCTCGGCCGCTGCTCGAGGCACCCGGACGATCGCCAGCTGGCTGGTGAGCTCGGTGGCGTCGAAGCGCGTCAGGACGTACCCGGGCACCGGTCCGAAGAACAGGTTGGTGAGCACGCCCTCCTCGCAGTTGCGGTTGGCGAGCACGGTGCGGGCCCCCTCGGCGCCGGTGGTGCGCTGCTCGACCACGATCGTCCGGTCGCCGCGCTCGACGGTCACGGTGGGGAGCCCTTGGGCGAGCGCGAACGCCGCGACGACGGCTGCGAACGCAACGAGCGTCGCGCTCGGCCGCACCGTGCTCGACGCCCTCACCCGAGTCAGTCCTCGCCGACCTCGCGGGCCAGCCGGAACTGGTCGGCGGTGAAGGGGGTCGGGAGCGAGGCGTCCATCGCCTCGACGAAGCGGAAGCGCACGTCCTGCCGCACCCGCGCGGTCTCGAGGCGCACGCCGGCGGCCGAGTCCACCGCGACGGCGGGGTTCCCGAGCACCTCGGCGACCTCCTGCTCGTCGTCGTAGAACACCTCGTCGCCCGTGGAGCGCACGTCCCCATCGACGACCTCGACCGAGCCGGCCGCGTACAGCGCGGCCAGGTCGGTGAGCACGCGGATCTCGTCGGCGACGATCCGGAGCAGGCCGCCGTCCTCGGCGGTGCGGGTGACCTCGGGGCGCTCGGTCCCCGACAGCACGCCCAGCCCGGCGGTCTCCTCGTACTCGAGCCGCTCGGCGAACGCGGACTGGTCGCCGTTGAGCAGCACCACGTCGCCCTCGCTGACGCTGGTGTCGGTGTCGACGTCGAAGGTGACGCTCAGCGCGGTGATGAGGACCTCGCGCTCGCCCTCCGACGCCGGCGCGACCCGCACTTGGGCGTCCCCCTCGAGCACGCCCAGGCCGGTCGCCTCCGAGTAGCGCAGCGATGCGCCCGTGGCGGTCAGCCGGCCGCGGGTGACGACCACGCCGCCGTCGAAGGTCGCGTCGCGGAGCCCTTGCGACTGGCCGATCAGGGCTCCTTCGGGCGCCCGCAGCTCCGCCCGCGGTCCGCGGATGGTGAGCGTCGAGACCGTCGCCACGACGCCGTCGGGTTCGGGGTGCTCGTAGACGATCGGGCCGAACCGTAGGTTGCCCGACTGGGTGCCGCCGGACGAGTCGATCGTGATCAGGCGGCGCTCGGGGGCGTCCGTCGGCGCGTCCCCCTGGGCGAGCGCCCCGGCGAGGACGAGCGCGACGAGGAGCGCGGCGGTGAGCGACCTGGAAGAGCGGGCGAGTGGGCGAGGGCGGGGCACGGGAACCTCCGGGGGGGCCGCGGCCTACCGGGGGGCCACGTCGGTGACGAACGCCGACGTGCCCACGGTGCCGGGGCCGCCGGCGCTGAAGTCGGTGAAGTCGAAGCTGATGCGCATGTCCTGGTAGACGCTGTCGCCGATGCCATCGCCGGAGATCTCGACGTGCGGCACCTCGAAGCGCCCCTGGTCTTGGCGCACGAGCACGTTGCGGCCGGTGCGGCCCTCCATCAGCACGTCCCAACCGTCGGCCACCAGGTGCGCCTCGAGGCGTTCGGTGACCAGGTCGTCGCGGCGGTCGATGACCAGCCGCTCGGCGCGGAGCGTGAAGTCCACGACCCCGTTGACCGTACGGGCGCCGTCCTCGACGCCCAACAGCTCGGTGCTCTCGGCGTCCGGGTCGAAGCGCGCCTCGGGCGCGGCGAACGTCCACACCGCGTCGGGATCGGCCGTGGGCAGCAGCAGCACCCGCGCGTCGCCCAACACGATGGTCGCGTCGGGAAGGCCGGGGCGTCGGTCGGGCACCAGGGTGAGCGCCACCAAGCCGACCACCACGACGGCAAGGGCGATGAGGGCCGCTCGGGTCACGGGGTCAGCCTACCGCGCGCGCCGTGAGCGCCCGATGACGGTTGGGCCGGGGCCGGCTTCATGCAGGCAACGGCCGGGACGACCTTCTGGGCGTCCCGGCTGGACCGGCATGCTCGAAGCGTGGATCGGATCAGTCGAACAAGACCGACAACACCGTGTAGCGCATCTTGCCGAGCGCCACCTCGTCGCCCGCGCGACGCCCCATCAGCTGCTGCCCCAGCGGCGACTCGTCCGAGATGCGGTTCTCGAACACGTCCGCTTCGAGCGAGCCCACCAGGTGGAAGGTCTGGGTCGATCCCTGGTCGTCCTTCAGTTCCAAGCTCGCACCCAGGCGGGCGATCAACTCGTCGCTCGACCCCTGCTCGACCACCACCGCGCGGGTGACCACCTCCTCGAGGTCGGCGATGCGCGCCTCGTTGGCGCTTTGAAGCAAGCGGGCCTCGTCGTACGCCGCGTTCTCGCGGAGGTCGCCGTCGGCGAGGGCGACGCCCATGTAGTCGGCGAGCTCTTGGCGCTTCTCGTCCTTGAGGTAGCGCAGCTCTTCTTTGATCTTCTCCAGGCCCTTGGGGGTCAGCTGGATCACTTTGTTCGCCATGATCACCTCTGACGGCGGCGCCCTCGCGATGGCGGCGTCCGCCGTGCTTCCGGAGCATAGCAGCGGTGGCGGCGGGGTCCGGGCGTCCAGGGGCGCGGGTGCGACCGGGTAGCATCCCGCATGCCCCGTTCGCCCCTTCGCCGCCGCCTTCCCGCCATCCTGGCGACCGTCGCCGCGCTCGCCTTCGCCGGTTGGTTCGGCGTCGGCTGGATCGCCGCCGACCGCCTCACGATCCCCGAGCGCCACCTCGACCCGTCGATCACGCCGGCCGCGTTCGGCGCTGCGTTCCAGGACGCCACCTTCGCCGCAGCCGACGGGGTGGAGCTCGCGGGCTGGTTCCTCCCCGTGGACGGCTCGGATGCCGCCGTCGTGCTCGTGCACGGCCGCAACTCCAGCCGCACCCGCGAGTTCGGCGGCCGCTTCCCCGAGCTCGCCGCCACCCTGCAGGCCAACGGGTACCAGGTCGTGATGCTCGACTTGCGCGGCCACGGCGCTTCCGGCGACGCGCGCTTCACCTTCGGCCGGAACGAGCGGCTCGACGTGGGGGCGGCGATCACGTACCTGGTCGCTCACGGGGTGCCCGCCGGGCAGGTGGGCGTGCTCGGCGTGTCGATGGGGGCAGCGAGCGCCGTCGGGGCGGCGGCGGTCGACCCGCGCGTGGGCGCGCTGTGGACCGACGCCGGCTACGCCGAGATCGCGTCGATCATCGAGGCCGAGTGGCCGTCGGCCAGCGGACTGCCGGCCCTGTTCTGGCACGCCGCGCGGCTGGCGCACCGGGTGCGCTTCGGGTTCGACCTCGCCGGATCGCGGCCTGCCGACGAGCTGCCGCTCGTGGCGCCGCGCCCGATCCAACTGGTGCACGGCACCGGCGACGGGTTGGTCCCGTACGACCACGCGCTGCAGCTGCGGGCCGCCGAGCCGAGTGCCGCGCTGTGGACGCTCGAAGGCGTGGGCCACGCCGATGCGTACGAGGCCCAGCCGGACGAGTACGCGCGGCGGGTGGTCGAGTTCTTCGACGCGGTACTGCGGGTTCGGACCGCTTCGGCGCGCTGACTCGTCGCTCAGGGGTACTTCGCCCCGCGCACCACGCGCACCGGATGGTCGTACGCCACCACTTTGAAACGCTCCAAGTAGCTCGCCGCGAGGCCGTTCAGCACGCGCTCGGCGGTGGCCTCGCCGACCACGCATTCGAGGCGCAGGAACGCGCCCTCGATGTCGCCGACGCGCGAGCCGAAGGGGTCGCCCTCGGCGCGCACGACCGTAAGGCCGCCCACGCCCCAGCGGCGCAGGTCGGCGAGCAGCCGGTCCTCGAGCACCGCCTCGGCGATGACGGTCACCAAGCGACGTTCGGACCAGGCGGGCTTCTCGGGCGGGTTCATGCGCCTCCTCCGGCGAGCGCGTGCGCGATGCGGGCGTAGAGCGGGATGCCGACCACCAGGTTGAAGGGGAAGGTCACCGCGAGCGACGCGGTGAGGTAGCGGCCCGGGTTCGCTTCTGGGAGCGCGAGGCGCACGGCAGCGGTGGCGGCGATGTACGAAGCGCTCGCGAGCATGGTCGCGAAGATCGTGGCGCCGCCTTCCGAGAGCCCTACCGCGGACCCCAGCACGACGCCGAGGAGGCCGTGCACCACAGGCGCGCCGATGCCGAACGCGATCAGGAACGCGCCCCCCTTGCGCAGCTCTCCGAGGCGCCGGGCGGTCACGAGCCCCATCTCGAGCAGGAACAGCGTCAGCGCCCCTTCGAACGGGGCCACGAAGAAGGGCGCGACGCGATCGGCGCCCTCGACCCCGGTGGCCAGGCCGATCGCCAGGCCGCCCACCAACAGGACGATGCTGCGCCCGGTCAGCACCTCGCGCACGGTCTCGCCGAAGCCGCCACCGCCGGCCGTCGCTCGCGCGCGCTGCGCGAGCACGAGCGCGACCAGGATCGCCGGCACCTCCAGGAGCGCGACCAGCGCGGGCATGAAGCCCTCGTACGGCACCGCCGCGCGGTCGAGGAACGCTTGCGCCGCCACGAACGTGACGACCGAGACCGAGCCGTAGTGGGCGGCCAGGGCCGCTGCGTCGGCGACGCCCCAGCGGCCGATCGCTCGCGCGATCGCGTAGCTCGTCAGCGCGGTCGCGCCACCGGCGAACAGGGTCGCGAGCGCCGGCAGCCACCCCTCGCCGGGGGGCGTGGTGCTGAGCGCGACCCCTCCCTTGAGGCCGATCGCGAACAGGAGGTAGATCGAGAGCCCGGTGTAGAGCGCGTCCGGGACCCTCAGGTCGCTGCGCACGAGGGTGGCCGCGAGCCCGAGCGCGAACGCGAGCACCATGGGCGAGAGCAGGTTCAGCCGGACGAGTTCGAGGGCGTCCACGCGGGAAACCTTAGCGCGTGGCGGACCGCGGTCGGGGCGGTGCCCGCCCGATACCGGGGACCAAAGCCCGTCGTCGGCGCTGCGGTCGGGCTCGTATCGTCGCCGCATGCGCGCCTCACGCTCTGCTGCAACCCGCTCCTCGGAGAAGATGGCGACGATCGCCTGGCTGCTGCTCGCCACCCTCGCGTTCGTCCAGGTCTACCTGCTGCTCCACGAAGCCGGCCACGCCCTCGCGGCGTGGTCGATGGGGGGCACCGTGCGAACCCTCGACGCCCGCCCCTGGTCGCCGCGCGCCCACGCCGCGTACGACCTGCCAGGGGTGAGTGCCGCCGCCCGCGCCTTCGTCACCGCCGCTGGCACGCTCCTCCCCGTCGCCGCGTGGGCGCTCGCGTTAGCGGCCCTCCCCCGCCGCCTGCCCGCCGCGTACGCCTGGTTGCGGCTCACGGCCAGCTTCGGCATCCTGCTCGGCTTGGCGCCGTGGATGGTGCTCCCGTGGCCGGCGTTCGGGGCGTCGGCGCCGGGGGACGACGTGGTGCGCTTCACGCTCACGAGCGGCTGGCCGCCGGCCGGGGTCGCTGCGGTCGCGGCGGCGTTGCTGGTCGGTGGGGCCGCATGGGCGTGGTGGCGCGTGGGGGGTCGGACCGGACTGGCCGAGATGCGGCGGCGCTCGCCGTGGGGCTGTGGGCCGCCTTCCCGGGCGCCGTGGCGGCGCCCATCGACGACGCGCGGGTGCTTCCGCAGCACGATCCCCTCGCCGACCGCACGTTCGTGGGCGGGTCGGTGGAGCTCGTGTTCGCCGAAGGGGTCGCGCCCGAGGGGACGCTGCACCTCGTGCTCGGTTTCGACGACGTCGCCGGCGGCCCGCTGCGGCTTCAGGTGGTGGACGCGCTCGGCGCGGAGTATGGGGTGGGCTCGTTCGGGCCCGGCGCGACCATGGGGAGGGCGACAAGCCGCCCGCGCCTGACGGTCGCCCCCGGGCCGTGGGCGCTGCACCTCTCGGCCGAGGACCTCGAGGGCCGGGTGCGCGTTTGGGACGTGGTCGACGCCCCCTGATGGCGCGTGCACCGAAGCGCCCGTAGGATGCGCCATGCGCCGCATCCCCCTCGTTCCCGACGGAGCGCCCGCCCTGGGCGTCCGCACCCTGCTCGACCTCGCTCCCAAGGACGGCGCCGCGCTCCGCGCCGGGAGCGTGACGCTCGCGCCGGGGCAGCGAGTGCCGGCCGAGGGCTGGTCGGCGCACGCCGCCGAGGAGCTCTCGCTGATCGTGTCGGGTTCGCTCACGGGTGTCTCGGGCGACGCCCCCTTCGAGGTCGGCGGCGGCGACGTCACCCTGATTCCGGCCGGCGAGGCGCATTGGGCCGTCGCGGGCCCGAGCGGCGCCGAGGTCTTCTGGATCTGGTTCGGCGCGGTCGACGACTGAGCGACCGACTAGCTGCCTGATCGACGGGGGAGCTCTCGTTCCCGGGCGCTCACTCGAAACTTGCAATTTGAAAGTCGAGCTTTAAGATTGCAAGGTTCGCCGAGCGGTGCGCCGAGGCCCACCGCCCTGGCCGGCCACCCCGGGAAGCACCGCCGCCACGGGTTGCTTCGCTCGGACCGAACGCCCGGTCGCCTTCTCGAAGGCCGCCTTGACCTCGGCGAGCAGGGCGGCGTCCAGGAAGAGCTCCGCCGCGATGCCCGCGAGCACCGCCGCGCCATCGAGCACGGTGGTGTCGCCGCGCGGGGAGCCCGCCGCGACCTCGAAGGCCGCGGTGTGCGGCATCGCGGCGTCGTCGATGTCGAGCATCCCGTGCAGCCCCGGCACCACCTGCGACACGTTGCCCATGTCGGTCGAACCGGCGCCGTCGGCCACGTCGTAGGGCGCGACGCTGCGGCCACGGCGCGTCGCGTGGCGCGTGAAGGCCGCTTCGAGCGGGGCGTTGTTCACGATCTCCAAGTAGGGGGCCGACGAGGGGGCGATCGTCAGCTCGGTGCCGGTCATCAGCGCGGCGCCCTTGAAGACGTCCTGGAGCCGGGGCACCAGCTCGTCGAAGAGGTGGCGGGCGTCGCGGGCGCGGGCGACGGCGTTCATCGAGGCCGTCTCGGGGATGATGTTCGCCGCCGCACCGCCGTCGGTGATCACCGCGTGGATGCGCACGTCGTCGCGCGTCTGTTGCCGCAGCGCGTCGATGCCGGCGAAGGCGAGGCGCACCGCGTCGAGCGCGTTGCGCCCCAGGTGCGGCGCCATCGCCGCGTGCGCCGGCACCCCGCGGAAGGCCACGTCCCACTTGGTGCTCGCCAGCGTCCCCATGCTCGGGTGGCTCGACTTGTACGGATGGATCATGATCGCGGCGTCGACGCCCTCGAACACGCCGGCCTCGAGCAGCAGCACCTTGCCGCCGCCCCCCTCCTCGGCGGGCGTGCCGAGCACGAGCAGCGTCCCGTCGAACTCCGCCATCAGCGGCGCGAGCGCGAACGCCGCGCCGGCGCCCATGGTGGCGATCACGTTGTGGCCGCAGGCGTGGCCGAGGCCGGGGAGCGCGTCGTACTCGCACAGGATGGCGACGGTGGGGCCCGGACCGCGCCCCGCGAGCCGCGCGCGGAAGGCGGTGGGCAGGCCGCCCAGGCCGCGCTCCACGGCGAAGCCACGCGCCTCCAGCGCCTCGGTGAGCCAAGCGGCGGCCTGGACCTCCTCGAAGCGAATCTCCGGGTGGGCGTGGATGCGGTGGCTCAGGTCGAGCAGCGCGGCGCGTTCCTGCTCCAGGCGGGCGTCGATGCGGGCGAGGGCGTCGTCGAGATGGGGCATGGGCAGCTCCTGGGCGTCGGTGCGGAACGGTTCGGCGGGGCGGGGTCGCGTTCGAGACGGGCCACGCTACCGCGGCGTGCGCGCCCCGTTCGGGGGCTGCACACGCCATTGGGGAACCTCGATCAGCGCGCCGAGAGGGTGTCGCAGGCGGTCGGATCGCCCGTCTCGAAGCCGGTCCGAAACCACTGCGTCCGTTGCGCCGAGGTGCCGTGCGTGAAGGTCTCCTGGTTCGGGATCCGCCCCGCGCGACCCGCGAGGTGGTCGTCGCCGACGGCCGCGGCCGCGGTCAGGCCCTCTTCGAGATCGCCGTGCTCCATGATCCCGCGGGCCTCGGCCGACGCGGCCCACACCCCGGCGTAGCAGTCGGCTTGCAGTTCGAGGGCCACCGACCACTCGTTGGCCGTGTTCGGGCGCGCCTGCTGCTGCTGGCGCACCTCGGTCATCGTGCCGAGCAGGTTCTGGACGTGATGGCCGATCTCGTGCGCCAGGACGTAGGCCTCGGCGAAGTCGCCGGGCGCGCCGTAGCGCTCGCGCAGCACCTCGTAGAACGAGAGGTCGAGGTAGATGCCCGCGTCCGTCGGGCAGTAGAAGGGTCCGGACGCCGAGGGCGCCACGCCGCAGCCCGACTCCACCGCGTCCCGGTAGAGCACCAGCGTGGCGTCCTGGTACGCGAGGTCGCTGCGCTCGAACACGTCGCCCCACGTGGCTTGGACGTCGTCCAGGACGTACGAGACGAAGCGCACGTGCTCCTCCTCCAGCGAGAGCTCCTGTTGGGTGGGCGGTGGTCCCGCCGGCGCGCCGCCGCCCCCGCCCGGGCTCAAGCCGAGCAGCGCGAACAGGTCGGTGCCAGTGAGGGCGCTCAGCGCGAACACCAGGAGCATGCCGCCAATGCCCAGCGGGACGGCCGTGCGGCCGACGCTCCGGCGCCCGCGGCGATCGTCGAGGTTCTTGCTGCGTCCACGGTCTTCCCACTTCATCGCGCCACCTCGTGTCGTGGCCGACGGCACACCCCGGCGACGAGCGCACGGGGGAGGTCCACGGGTTCAGCATAGGGGCGGCGCCGCGGTTCCGCGACGGCAGCGGCCCTGCGGTACCGTCCGCCATCCCCCCCGCCGGAGGACGCCCCGATGCCCGACCGCCCCCACGGCGCCACCTCGGCGCCCGACGCCCCCCGCGGCACCTTCCTCGAGGTGCTCGCCGTCTTCCTCCGTTTGGGGCTCACCTCATTCGGCGGGCCCGTCGCCCACCTCGGGTACTTCCGCACCGAGTGCGTCGAGCGGCGCCGCTGGCTCGACGACGGCGCCTACGCCGACCTGGTCGCCCTCTGCCAGTTCTTGCCTGGGCCCGCGTCGTCGCAGGTGGGCATCGGACTCGGGTACCGGCGGGCAGGGCTACCGGGCGCGTTCGCCGCGTGGTTGGGGTTCACGCTGCCATCGGCGATCGCGCTCGTGGCGTTCGCGTTCACGGTGCAGGCGGTGGGCGACGTCGAGGGCTCCGCGTGGCTGCGCGGGCTGAAGATCGTCGCGGTCGCCGTGGTTGCGCATGCGGTGTGGGGCATGGCGACCAAGCTCACGCCCGACGCGCCGCGGATCACGGTGGCACTCGCCGCGGCGATGGCGGCGCTCGTGTGGACAGGGGCGCTCGCGCAGGTGGCGATCATCGCCGGCGGGGCGCTACTGGGACTGACGGGGCTGCCCAAGCCCGGCGACGTCGCTTGGGCGGGGCGGACGGTACGGGGCGGCGTGCCGCGCAATGCCGGCGCGGTGCTGCTCATCGTGTTCGCGGCCCTGCTCGTGGCGCTGCCCGTCGTGCGCGAGGCGACGGCGTCGCAGCCCGTCGGGGTGGTCGATGCCTTCTACCGCACCGGCGCGCTCGTGTTCGGGGGCGGCCACGTGGTGCTGCCACTGATCCAGGCCGAGGTGGTGCCGGCCGGCTGGGTCGACGACGCGACCTTCATCGCCGGGTACGGCGCGGCGCAGGCAGTGCCGGGCCCGCTGTTCACGTTCTCGGCCTTCTTGGGCGCGTCGATGGCGCCGGGCGCGGCGGGCGTCGGGTACGCCGCACTGGCGTTGGCGGCGGTCTTCGCGCCGTCGTTCCTGCTGCTGTTGGGGGTGCTCCCCTATTGGGACGGGTTGCGTCGGCGGCGCGCGGTGCGGCGCGCGCTCGTCGGCGTCAACGCGGCGGTGGTCGGCCTGCTGCTCGCGGCGCTCTACCACCCGGTCTGGACGTCCGCGGTCGCCGGCCCGCGCGACGTGGCGCTGGTGCTCGCGGCCTACGGGGCGCTCGCATTGTGGAAGGCGCCGCCGTGGGCGGTGGTGGTCTTCGGGGCGGCGGCGACGGCGGGGCTCGCCGCCGTGGGCTTCTGACGGGCGCCGCCTACCAGCCTTCGGTCCCATGGCCGCCCTTGAACGGACCCGCCACGCGCGCCGTCACCCAGCTGCCGTAGAAGTCGCCTCCGACGGGGCGCACCACCTCGCCGTCGACGGTGATGCGGTCGACCCGCGACGGGTAGAAGGCGATCCAGCCGGCGATCGCGGCGAAGCCCGGCGTCGGCGTCGGGTACCACCAACACGCGGCCGCGGCTCGGCGGTCGCCGACGACCGCGTCGGCGTACGCCGCCGAGCCCTTGTACTCGCAGAAGGTGCGGCGGGGGATCGACTCGAGCAGGTCCATCCGCACGTCCTCGGGCGGCAGGTAGTAGACCGGGGCGTGCGAGGTCTCCAGCACGCGGATCGCCCGACGGCTCTCGGCGAGCGTGGTCCCGGCGAACGCGACGACCACGAGCTCGGTCGAGGGGTCCAGCGCGGGTGGACGCGGGTAGTCCCAGACCGACTCTTGGCCGGGACGCGTGGGGGCGGGTGGTGGTCGTCGCATGCGCGAGGGTACCGAGCGCCGCGATTCGCTTCGGCGACCCGGACCCCGATCGCGCCGGCGCCCGGCCGCGCCTCAGGGGCAGAGCCCGCCCACCAGCACGTCGGTGACGTCGCCCCGCGCGCACCACGTCGCTTGGCGTCCCGACGCGATCCGCCAGGCGCCGTCGGCGCCGCGCTCGAGGTCGATCTCGAACCAGAGCCCGCGGAGCGAGTCGTCCAACAGCCGGTCGAACCACAGCCGGACGGTCGTGACGCCGTCGGCGGCGTCCTGGCGGACGACGGTCGAGCTGCCGGTCGACTCGGTCGCGACGAACAGCAGCGCCACCTGCAGCGGATCGCGCACCCAGGCCGCGCGGCTGGCGGCCGAGGCGTCGACGATCGCCGCGAAGCGGGTGGGATCGAGCGCCTGCGACGACCCCACCGGCGGTGCACCGTCTACGCCCGGGGCCTCGGGGTCGCCGGCCGGCGCGTAGACGAGCATGCGGCCCGCGCCGCGCACGTACAGCCGGCCCGCGACCAGGTCGGCGCGGGTGGCGGCGCCCAGGACGCGCGCGACGATCGCTTCGGAGGTCGCTTCGTCACCGGCGCAGGCGCGTCGGGTCGTCGCGAGTGGCCCCAGTTCGAGCGCGTCGGCGGTGCCGGCGACCTCGCCCTGGAAGGTGTTGCACCCGTTCGAACCGGAGACCGTGGCTCCGTCGTCGCTGACGACGAAGGTGATCTCGACGCGCGGCCACGGGTTGGGGTCGGCGTCGAGGCCGACCAGACGCCATGCACCCGGCGGCAGCGGACCGGTGTCGAGGAGCGGCGGTGCGGCGAGCGTGGTCGCGGCCAGCGAGGCGGCGAGGAGGACGGCGAGCGTGATGCGTCGATGCATGTCGGTCACCCTCTCGGGGGCGGCGCCGTGGGCCGACGAGCCGCTCCTCACCATGAGGGTACCCGGGCCCCGTCGTGGGTTCGTGTGAGGCGCGTGGGTCCGAGCGCGACCGGCGAGCCGAAGCGCTGCCGTCCGCCGGCCCGTACAGTGCGCCATGTTCCCGCTGGTCGGTCGCACCCTCCGCGCGTTCCTGCTGGCGGCGCTGGCCGCCTCGTCGCTTCCCTGGCTCGCCCGGGCGCAGGAAGGACCCGTGGTCTCCGCGGTGCGCGCCGAACCGGCGACGGTGGACGAGGGCGACCTCGTCGCCTTCGAGGTCGACGCCCACCACCCCACCGGCGCACCGATGCGCTATGGCTGGGACTTCGGGGACGGGACCACTCTCGCGCTCGAACCGTCCGCCCGCCGCACCTTCGCCGCGTACCGCGACGACGGCGCGTTCGAAGTCACCGTGACCGTCGAGGACGCCAACGGCGAGGTCGCCGTCGACACCGTGCAGGTGACGGTCCGGAACGTCGCGCCGGTGGTCCACGGCATCGACCGGGACGGCGCCA
>JAGXHO010000170.1 GCA_024636105.1 Trueperaceae bacterium
GCGCTGAAGGTCGCCAAGGGCCGCGGCCCAGGCGCCGGCGGCGTCCGGCGGAACGGTCCATCCCGCGGCGTCGGGCTCGAGGACCTCGACGTTGGGCGCGATGTCGCTGGCGACGCACGGCGCGCCCATCGCGAGCGCCTCGAGGAGCGCGAGGCTCATGCCCTCGGCGAGCGACGGCTGCACGAAGGCGTCTGCGACCCCCATGAGCGCCCATGCCGTCGCCGATGGCACGCGACCGATCAGATGGAGGCGCTCCGCGACGCCGGCCGTGGCGGCGCGCGCCTCGAGCGCCGCCCGCTCCGGCCCCTCGCCCGCGACGACCAGCCGCCAACCCGGCGCCTGGGCGAGCGCATCGACGACGACGGCGTGGTGCTTGACCTTCACCAGGCTGCCAACGGCGACCGCAAGGCGGTCCTGGGTGGGCACCCCCCAGCGGCTCGCCACGGCCGCCCGATCGAGGCCCGGCTCGGCGCGGTCGCGCACGTCGGGCACGCCGTTCACCACCACCAGGGCGGGTCGGTCACCGAGGACGACGGCATACGAGTCGGCGACGGCCTGCGAGCAGGCCACCACGGTGTCCACGGCACCCACTCGCCATGCGAAGGCGTCAAGCCCGCGGGCGATGGCACCGTGCGCCTCACGCATGCCGTGGTGCGTGACGACCGTTCGTCCGCCCCAAGCGCGCGCCACCACCGCGGCCATGGCGCCGAAGGCCGGCGTGAAGGTGACGACCACGTCGGGGCGCTCGCGCAGCAGCCGGTAGCCGAGGCGGACGGCGGCCGCGAGGTCGCTCAGCCAGCGGACCGCGCGCGGCCACGTCTTCGCCGCCGACGCCGCGGCCTGATCGCGTTGCACGACCTTCGCGACCCGCCACGGGTGACGCGCCGCCAACCACGGTCCGAGCGCATCGACGATCACGGTGACGCCGCCGTCCGCGTCGGTCCGCTGGAGCAGCCAGAGGAGGGGGCGCACGCGGCTCACGCAGCGACCCGCCGATCGACGGCCAGGCGCAGGAACGCCGCGACGAGCAGCACGAGCGTGGGGGCGTTTGGACCGGCAAGGGTGGCGTCGGCGACGTTGACCACGAGCGCGTAGGTCACGAGCAGCAGGGTCCCGGAGCGCACCGGGTCGGCGAGCGACCGACGGTCGCGCAGCGCTCGCCACGCGACGGTCGCCAGCAGCGCGGCGACGAGCGCCAACCCCAACCACCCGGCCTGCGCGGCTACCTCGAGCCAGCCGTTGTGCGCGTGCCCGACGTGGTACCCAAGGGCACCCGAGATCGCCGCGCCCCGCGGCCCATCCCAGAAGGCGCCGTAGCCCGCGCCCAGGGGCGACGCCGCGATGCGCTCGAACGTGAGCTGCCAGATGCGGTCGCGGCCGGTGAAGGTGGCATCGCGTCCGAGCGCCGCGAGCAACGTGGGCCCGGCGGCCAGCGCAGCGGCGACCGTCGCCAGCGCGCCTCCGACCGCAAGGCTGCCGCGCCCCACGCGCTCCCAGGCGCTCGTCGCAGGGACGAGCACGATCGCGACCACGGCGCCGAGCGCCAGCGCCAGCGCCGTCCCGGTGGCCGAGCCGGAGCCTGCGACGAGCACCGCCATGAGCGTCGCCGCCGCCCACCAGCCCATCCGCACCGTGCCCCGCGTGCTCAGCGCGAACGCGACGGCCAACGCCGCCCCCAACGCCATCTCGCGGCCGAGCAGGTTCTTGTGGAGCAGCGCTCCGCGCCAGTCGCCCGCATGTTGCGAGGAGGCCGGGTGGATCGCGAGCGCCGGTTCGGCGAGCAGCAACACCACCGAGGCCAAGGCGATCGCCGCCAGCGCCCACGCCACCGCCCGGTACAGGCGGCGCAGGTCCCAGCGCGCGGCCAACCAGGCCGCGAAGGTCATCGCACCGACCAGCGCAGCGGCACGCCGCAGCGTGAGCTCGGGGGCGTCGCTCCAGGCCACCGACGCGATGGTGAGCCCGACGTAGGCCAGCGGCCATGCGATCTCGGCGCCCGGCCGCCCGAAGCCACGACGCCGCACCAGCCGCGCGAGCGCCAGCGCCACGACCGAGGCGTAGAGGACCGTGTAGACCAGTATGTTTCCCTGCCCGCCGGCAGGGCCGCCGTCGCCTGCGAGCCACGGGGCGAGCCCGCCGTACAGGACGACGAAGCCCACCACCACGAAGGCGTCGTCCGCGGCGATCCCCCTCATGCCGGCCCCGCCGGCGCGGCGAGCCCGCACACCTCGAGCCAGCGTGCGCCGAGTACGTCCAGGTCGAAATCGAGCGCTCGTGCGCGCAGCACCTCGGCGCTGGGCGGTGCCGCAGCTACGCGCGCCAACGCGGCCGCCAACGCGTCGGGTGCGGCGACGGGCACGAGCGCTCCGACCTCGCTCGTGGCGCCGATCACCTCCCGGGGGCCCGTCGGGCAGTCGGTGGCCACCACCGGCACGCCGTGGGCCAGCGCCTCGAGCAGGACGTTCGGGAAACCCTCCCAGCGGGACGAGAGGACCGCCACGTCGGCCCACGACCACCAGGGAGCCACGTCGGCGACGTCGCCCACGAAGCGTACCCGGGCCGTCAGGCCCAGGGCGGCGACCCGCGCCTCGAGTTCGGGACGCAGCGGTCCATCGCCGACGAGCGCCAACGCCGCCGTCGGCAGCTGAACGAGCGCGTCGAGCAAGGTCGCGTGGTCCTTCTGACGCGCGAGGCGGGCGACGCACACGAGCCGGGGGCGGCCATCGGGTCCGTCGGCCGGAGTGGCCGGCGCGGAGGCGACTGCGGGTGCCGGGTTCGGGATCACGTGGACGCGGTCGGGGCGCACCCCGAGATGGACGCCGACCGCCTCGGCGTTGCCGTGCGTCAGCGCCACCACCGCATCGGCGCGGCCGTACGCCCAACGCACCCAGCGCCGCCGGGTGGCGCCGGCGATCCCCGCGAAGGGGTGTTCGGCCACGGGGTCGTTGGCCTCGCGCAGCACGAGCCTGGCCCGCAGCCCCGCGAGCGCCGCCGCGGTCGCGACCGCCACGTTCACGTGCGGCAGCGTGGCGACGACCACGTCGGGACGTCGCCGGCGCAAGTGGCGGACGAGCGCCGGCATCGACCGCGCCACCCGGGTCGCGCCCAGCGTCGTGCGCCGGACGGACGCCGCCACCTCGCCTTCGAATGGACCCGAGTCCGTGAGCGTCACCAGTTCGACCTCGTGACCCCGCGCCGCGAACCAGTTGGCCCAGCGCACGACGACGCGTTCGGCGCCGCCGCGACGGAGGTCGTCGAGCACGAACGTGACCAAGGCGCCCACGGTCCGCGATGTTACCGCGGCCGCCGGCAACGCAGCCGGACGCGGTACGGACGGGTCGTGGCGCGCGCGTCACCCTGACGCCAGTCCGCGGCACCGCGGCGAAAGGGACTCATTCAACGCCACCACCACCGGCACCGGCCACGTCGGACGCACCACGTGCATGGCCCTGCCGAACGTGGGCCGCGACGCGGCCGATCCGTGGCGCATGCACCACCGCCCTTGGGCCCACCGACCGTCAGCGTGGTCGTGCCGGTGCACAACCGCGCGGCGATCGTTGGGCCGTGCTTGGATTCCGTCCTGCACCAGACGTTCGCCGATTGGGAATGCGTCGTCGTGGACGACGGCTCGGAAGACGGAGTCGACCTCGAGGCCGTGGTCGCCGCGTTCGAGGACCGGCGCTTCCGGTACCTGTGGCGCCCGAACGGTGGCGGCGGTGCGGCACGAAACACCGGGATCGACGCCGCGCGCGGGATCTTCGTCGCGTTCCTCGACTCCGACGACGCGTTCCTCCCGGAGAAACTCGCCGCCTTCCTTCGGCACGCTCGACCCGACGACCGCGGCGCGCGGGGCACGCCGCGCCCTTGGCCTGGCTCGAGGCCTCGAGCCATCGCATGTCGCGCCGGGCGCGGAGGGCAGGACGCCCGGACGCAGGATCCGATCGGCCTGAGCGGGGCTGATCGGTCGTACGCCCCCACCCCTCCGGGTCGCGTCGGTCGCGTGCACCCGACGCCTCGTCGGGCCCCATCCTGGCCCCCGGAGCGGCATAGGGCAATCGGACCGCCGTCTGAGGGTGATAATCCCATCATGAACGTCACCATCATCGGCACCGGCTACGTCGGCCTCACCACCGGCACGGCCCTCTCGTACGTCGGCCACGACGTCACCTGCGTCGACATCGACGAACGGGTGGTCGCCAAGCTCCGCGCCGGCACCCCCACCATCTTCGAGACCGGCCTCGCGGAGCTGCTCGCCGACGTCCAGGACCGCATGCGCGTCCAGACGACGATCCCTGCCCTCGCGGGACGCGGGGTCGTGCTCATCGCGGTCGGCACGCCGACGCGCGCGGACGGCGACGCCGACCTCAAGTTCGTCGACCAGGCGGCCAAGGACGTCGCGGCCGCGATCCAGCCCGGCGCCGAGCTCGTCGTCGTCAACAAGAGCACGGTGCCGATCGGCAGCGCCAACCACGTGCGCGGCATCATCGACCGGGCGCTCGCGCAACGCGGCGTGGAGGCGACGGTCCACGTCGCGAGCAACCCGGAGTTCCTCGCCGAGGGGCGCGCCGTCCACGACAGCTTCTACCCCGACCGCATCGTCATCGGCGCGGACCATCCGGACGCGATCGCGATGCTCCGCGAGCTCTACGCCCCGATCCTCGAGCAGACCTTCGACCCCCCCGCGGCCACCCCGCGCCCCGAGCGCTACCCGCTGCCGAGCCTCATCACCACGAGCACGACGAGCGCGGAGCTCACCAAGTACGCCGCCAACTCGTTCCTCGCGACCAAGATCAGCTTCATCAACGAGTTCGCCGGGCTCGCCGAGCGCGTCGGGGCCGACATCACCCAGGTCGCGCGCGCCATCGGCCTCGACGACCGCATCGGGCCGCGCTTCCTCCACGCGGGCATCGGTTGGGGCGGCAGCTGCTTCGCCAAGGACACCCGCGCGATCGTCGCCACCGCCGAGCGCTACGGCCATCCGATGCAGATCGTCCAGAGCGCCATCGACGTCAACCGACGCCAGCGCCAACGCGTCGTCGAGAAGCTCCAGGACCACCTCAAGGTGCTCCGGGGGATGACGATCGGCCTGCTCGGCCTCTCCTTCAAGGGCGGCACCGACGACCTCCGCGACGCCCCGGCCCTGACCCTGATCGAGCTGCTCGACGCCCGCGGCGCGGTCGTCCGGGCCCACGACCCGATCGCCATCCCCCGCACCCGCGCGCAGCACCCCGACCTTCCCGCGACGCTCCACGACACCGCAGCCGAACTCGCGCAAGGCTGCGACGCCCTCGTCGTCGTCACCGACTGGAACGAGTACCGACACCTCGATTGGAGCGCCCTCGCCGGCGCGATGCGCGGCACGCTCGTCCTGGACGCCCGCAACCTGCTCGGGCCGCAAGCGCTCGCCGGCACCGGCCTCCAGTACGTGGGCATCGGCCGCTGAGCCACGCGCACCGATGCGGTGGCCGAAGGCGGCGCCGGCGCGGACTAGACTTCGGACGATGACGGCTTCACCCGCCACCTTCCTGCGCCGCGGCCTGGCGTTCCTGGCCGGGGTGGGGTTCGCCGCAGTGCCCACGGTCGGCCCGTACCTGGCGGTCCTGGGGATCGCCAGCGGGCGGCTGCACCTGCAGCGCGCCGACCGCTGGTGGTGGGTGGCCGCGGCGCTGCTCGGGGCGCCGTGGGTGGCGACGGGCCACGTCTGGGCCGGCCTCGGCGCGACCGGCCAGGCGCTCGCCGTCTGGCTGATCTTCCGGTCGGCTTCAGCGCTCCGCTCCTCGACCGCGCAGGCGACGTTCCCGCACGACGTCGGCGCAGGGCTGCTGATCGGTTTCGCGGGCGCGATGGCGCTAGGCCTCCAGCGCGCCGGCACCTGGCGCCTCGACACCGCTCGCTCGGTGTTCGACCTGGTCGCGTGGAGCGGCAGCCCGGCGCTCTTCGGGCACGCGATGCTGGTCCTGGCGGCGCTGCTCGCGGTCGTGCTCCCGTCGCCGCGCGGCCGGGTCGTGGCGCTCGCGCTGGGCGCGGCGGCCGTCGTCGTCTCCGGCGCGCAGGAGGCCGTGCTCGCCTGGTTGGTGATCGCGGCGGGGCTGCGCTTCGTCGGGCGCCGCGGCACGCGGTCCACCGCGATCGCCGAGTGGACGCTGATCGCGGTGATGGTCGTGGTGGCGTCGGGCGCGACCGCGCTCATCGGCGCCGGCCGCACCGGCTACCGCCTCGACCTGGTCGCGCCGCGCGCCGGCGGCAACGCCTTCCACGGGACCGAAGTGGCGTCCGGCGACTGGTGGTACCCGCTCGGCGTCCGCTTCGCGGGGGTGCCTGGAACCGTCGGCGGCGAGGCGCGCACGGTATACCAGGTGACGAAGGTCGCATCCGACCCGTGGGCGCGCCTTCAGCAGGTCGTCGAGCTCGACCCCGGCAGCGCGTACGTGCTCTCGATGGCGTGGCGCGCGGAGCCCGACGCCCGCCCCGGGCTCGACGGATGGGGCCGCGCCGACGACGGCCGCGCCACCAACCTCGCCGCCACCTGGACCGGCGACGCGTGGGGCACGAACGCCGCCGGACCGCTCACCGTGATCGCGGCGACGGTCGACGAGGTCGGCGACGGCTGGCGCCGCGCCACGGTCGCGTTCCGATACGACGGCGCGGCACCGCTCACCTGGTACGTCGGCATGGTGCCGGACCGGCGCGCCACCATCGGCGCGGCCAGCGAGTTCGCCGAGCTGCAGCTGATCACCGGTTCGACCCCCTACCCCTACGCCCCGGGCGCCGCGGACCGCGGCCTCGCCGACCTGCGCACGACCCGCTTCCCGCTGTGGAGCGCGGCGCTCACCGCGATCGCGGAACGGCCGTGGCTCGGCTGGGGTCCGCAGGGGTTCGCGAACGCCACCACCGCGCTCGACCCCCAGGCCGCCGAGCAGCGGACCGTGGCCGCCCACGCGCACGCGCTCGTGCTCGACACGGCGGTGGAGCGCGGCGCGGTGGGGCTCATCGGGCTGCTGCTCCTGGTCGGGCTGCTGGCGCTGCGCGCCGTGCAGCAGCGCGACCGCGCGATGGCGGTCGTGCTGGTGGGCGTCGCGCTGCTCAACTTGTTCGAGACGACGCTCCTGAACGGCGCGCTCGTGTACCCGCTCGCGGCCGTGCTCGGCTGGCGCGCCGTCGGTCAGCGTCGTGTCGCGCGCGCGCAGACCGGCGCCGGCAGCGCCGCCGTGGTGCGGTTGGCAC
>JAGXHO010000171.1 GCA_024636105.1 Trueperaceae bacterium
GTTCATGGGCTCGCCCGCGATGAACTTCATGGTGGGTAGCGTCCAGGGCGGGCACCTCAAGGCGCCGCAGTTCGACCTCGCTCCCGACAGCGAGCTCGCGCAGAAGCTCAAGGCGGCCGAAGGCAAGAAGGCCTACGTCGGGATCCGGCCGGAGAACCTCGGGCTGCGCGGCAACACGGCGATCCCCGAGGGCCACAACGTGATCAAGGCCCAGGTCGAGGTCGTCGAGCCGCTCGGCGCCGAGACCCACATCTTGGCGAGCGTCGGCGGCGATCAGACGATCGTCGCGCGCATCGATTCGCACGCGAATGTGTCGGCGGGCGACCAGATCGAGCTCCTCGCGGACCTCAAGTTCCTGCACGCGTTCGACCTCGAGAACGAAGCCAACCTGCGCTTCGGCTGACCGAACCGCTCGACGACCCGCCCCCCGGAAGTTCCGACCGTCCGGGGGGCGTTCGCGTGGCGACCCCTGCGCCGCTCAGCGCCCGGGTCGGGTACCCTCGTGGGCGTGATCCTCGCCGCGCTCCATCAGGTCGACAAGCACTACGGCGAGCAGACCGTGCTCGACGGGGTCCACCTGGAGCTGCGGCCCGGCGAACGGTTGGCGCTGATCGGCCGCAACGGGGCGGGGAAGACGACCGTGTTGCGGCTGCTGGCCGGACGCGAGGTCCCCGACGGCGGCGAGGTCCACGTGCGCTCGGACGTCACCCTCGGGGTGCTCTCGCAAGACCCGACCTTCGGCGAGGGCACCACCGTCCGCGCCGTCGCCGACGCCGCCTTCACCGAGCTCGACGCGATGGAGGGCGACCTGGAGGCGCTCGAGGCCGCCGGGCTCGACGACCCCGACGTGTTCGCGCGCTGGGAGCCGCTGCACGAGCACTTCGAGCGGCGCGGCGGCTACGCTCGGCGTGCCAGACGCGACGCGGTCCTGCACGCCCTCGGGTTCGCAGGCCGCGAAGCGGACCGCGTCGATCGGCTCTCGGGCGGCGAACGCACGCGCCTCGGCCTCGCTCGCCTCCTGATGGCCCAACCGGACCTCTTGCTGCTCGACGAACCGACCAACCACCTCGACCTCGCCATGCGCGCGTGGCTCGAGAGCTTCGTCGGTCGGTACCCGGGGGCCGCCGTCCTCGTGTCCCACGACCGCGCGTTCCTGGACGGCGCGTGCGACCGGACCGCCGAGGTCGACCGCGGCGAACTCCGCGTGGCGCCTGGCAACCCGTCGACGTACCGGACCCTGCGGGCCGAACAGGCGCGCATCGAGGCGCGCACTCGGGCCAATCAGGCCAAGGAGCACACGCGGCTCGCGGTCGCGGCGGCGCGCATGAAGCAGTGGGCCGGCCAGAACGAGAAGCTGCACCGACGGGCGAAGGCGATGGAGCGGCGCGTCGAACGCTTCGAGTCCGACATGCTCGACGACGCCCGGCCCGACGCCAAGACGACGCGCTTCACCTTCCCGTGCCCGCCCTCGGTCGACCTCGCGCTCCACGCCGAGCGGCTGAGCGCGGCGTACGCCACGCCGCTGTTCACGGGCGTCGAGGTCGTCGTCCGGCGCGGCGAACGGGTTGCGATCACGGGCCCGAACGGGGCGGGGAAGACCACCTTCCTGCGGGTGCTCCTGGGCGTGCGGGCGTCCGACGACCCCGGCGCGCGGATCGCCTGGGGCGCCCGCGTCCGGGTCGCGTACTACGACCAGGACCTCGCCGGCGTCGACCCGCAGGCCACGCTGTTCGAGGAGCTCCACGCGATGGTGGGCGACGTCCGCGCCCACGACCTGCTCGGCCGCTTCCTGTTCCCGTTCGACGCCCAGTTCAAGCGCATCGCCGACCTCTCGGGCGGGGAGCGCGCGCGCTTGGCGCTCCTCAAGCTGACGCTCTCCGAGGCCAACGTGCTCGTCCTCGACGAACCGACCAACCACCTGGACGTCGAGATGATCGAGGCGCTCGAGGCAGCGTTGGAGGCGTACGAGGGCACGGTCCTGTTCGTCTCGCACGACCGTCGCTTCCTCGCCGGGCTCGCGAGCCGGGTCTGGGAAGTCGCCGACGGCCGGTTCGTCGACTACGAGGGCGATTGGGCCTTCTACACGCGCAAACACGCCGAACGCCGGGCGGACGCCGCGGCCGCCCAAGCGCCCGCCACCGCCGCTGCGGCGGTGGCGGCGCCCGACGGTCCCTCGCCCTGGCGTCTGCGCAAGGAGCTCGAGCGGCACGAGGCCGAGGTCGAGCGGCTCGAAGCCGAGCTCGCGGCGGCCATCGACGCGATCGAGGCTGCCTCGGCGGGGGTCGCGGCGGGCAGCGTCGACCCAACCGAGCTCGTGGACCTCGGCCGTCGCCACGACGCCCTCGAGGCCGAGCTGCTGGCCGCCATGTCGACCTGGGAGGCGACCGTTGCCGCCCTGGAGCAGCGCGAGGCGCCCGACGCGCGCGGCGGGCGTGGCGTCGCCGCCGGCGGCGACGGGTAGACTGCGCCCACACCGGGTCGGCCCCAGGCCGAGCCGAGGAGGTCCGCATGCAGCGCGTCCGATACCGCAGCTTCGACGGGGTCCACTGGGGCGAGGTCCAAGGGGGTCGCGTGCACCAGCTCACCGGGATGGTCGGCCGGCCGAGTGGCCACACCGTCGACCTCTCCGAGGTCACCCTGCTCGCCCCGTGCGAACCGCGCAGCATCGTCTGCGTGGGCAAGAACTACGCCAAGCACGTCGCCGAGATGGGCGGGAGCCTGGACGCGTTGCCGCGCGAGCCGGGGCTGTTCCTCAAGGCGCTCAACGCCCTCTCGAACCCGGGCGACGACATCCCCGTCCCCACCTGGACGAACGAGCTCCACCACGAGGGCGAACTCGCGGTCGTGATCGCGCGCACCATGCGCGACGTCGCGCCGGAGGACGCCCTGGACTTCGTCCTCGGGTACACGATCGCGAACGACGTCACCGCGCGCGACGCGCAGCGCAGCGACCTCCAATGGGTGCGCGCCAAGTCGTCGGACGGCTTCTGCCCGGTCGGACCGTGGCTCGAGACCGACCTGGATCCGTCGGACCTGACCGTTCAGGTCCGCGTCAACGGCGAGCTGCGCCAAGACGGGCACACGCGGGACCTGATCTTCTCGGTCCCGGAGATCCTGTCGTACGTGAGCCGCTTCCTGACGTTGGAGCCGGGCGACCTGGTCTTGACGGGCACGCCGGATGGCGTGGGCCCGCTGCACCCCGGCGACACCGTCGAGGTGACCATCGACGCGATCGGCACGCTGCAGAACACCGTCGTCGCGCGCGATCGTGCCTGACGGGCCCTTCCCGCTGCCCCAGGCCGCGCGCGTCGCGGTGTTCGCCTCGGGGAGCGGCACGAACCTGCAAGCGCTCCTCGACGCCTTCCCGCCGAACGGCGCCGATCCGCTCGCGCGGGTCGTGTTGGTCGTGTCCGACCGCCGTGCGGCGCGCGCCCTGGACCGAGCGCACCGCGCCGGCGCCGAGGCCGAGCACGTCGCCTACCCCCGCCGGCCCGACGGAAGCCTGGACCGTGCGGCGTTCGAGGCCCGCGCCGGAGCGCTCCTCGAAGAGCACCGCATCGATCTGGTCGCGCTCGCCGGCTTCCTGCGGATCGTCTCGCCGGGCTTCGTGGCCGCCTGGTCCGGGCGCCTTCTGAACGTGCACCCGAGCCTGCTTCCGGCCTTCCCGGGGCTGCACGCGGTGCGCCAGGCGCTCGACGCCGGCGTTCCGAGCACCGGCTGTACGGTGCACTTCGTCGACGCTGGCGTGGACACCGGCCCCGCGATCGTGCAGCGCACGGTCGCCGTGGCCCCGGGCGACACCGAGGACGCGCTCCAAGCGCGCGTCCAGTGGGAAGAGCACCTCGCTTACCCGGAGGCCGTGCGGCGCGTGCTGCGCGGGGAGGCGAAGCCATGAGCGGGGCGCGCGTGGTGGTCCTCGGATCGGGCGGCCGCGAGCACGCCCTCGCCTGGGCCATGGCGCGCTCCGCGTCGGTGGCCGAGGTGCTGATGGCACCCGGGAACGCCGGCACCGCCGAGCTCGGACCGCGCCTCCCGCTCCCGCCCGGGTTCCCGGCTCCGCTCGCGCTCGCGGCGTTCGTCGACGCCGTGGTCGAACGCGGGGTGGACCTCGTCGTGGTCGGCCCCGAGGCACCGCTCGCGGCCGGTGTGGCCGACGCCCTCAGGGCCCGCGGCGTCGCGACCTACGGCCCCTCCGCGGCGGCCGCGCGGCTCGAGGCCTCCAAGGCCCACGCCAAGGCGTTCATGCGCGCGCACGGGGTACCCACCGCCGAAGCGGCGACCGCGGTCGACGCCGCCACGGCGCACGCCGCGGTCGCTGCGCTGGCGGAACTCGCCGATGGGCGGGTGGTCGTGAAAGCGAGCGGGCTGGCCGCGGGCAAGGGGGTGACGGTGGCGTCCTCGCCCGCCGAAGGGCACGCGGCGGTCGACGCCCTGTTCGCGGCCGGCGAGGCGGAGGTCGTGGTCGAGGCCTTCCTCGACGGCGACGAGGTGAGCCTGCTCGTCGTCACCGACGGCGAGGCGTACCACCTGTGGCCGCAGGTGGCCGACCACAAGGCGGCCTTCGACGGCGACGTCGGACCGATGACCGGCGGCATGGGTACGGTCGCGCCCGCCGACCTGCTCGATCCCACGGAGCTCGCCGAGGTGCAGCGCACGATCGTCGAGCCGACCCTGGCGGGTCTGCGCGCCGAAGGGCGACCGATGGTCGGCACCCTCTTCCTCGGGCTGATGCGGACCGAGCGCGGCGTGAAGTTGCTCGAGTACAACGTGCGCTTCGGCGACCCCGAGACGCAGGTGCTCGTGCCGCTGCTGCGGTCGGACGCCTACACGCTGCTTCGCGCGGCGGCCACCGGGGGCCTCGCCGACGTCGTGCCGGTATGGAGCGACGCGGCCTGCGCCTGCGTGGTCATGGCCGCCGAGGGCTACCCGGGCACCCCGCGGACGGGCGTCGCGATCGAGATCCCGGCCGACCTCGATCCGGGCGTGACGGTCTTCCATGCCGGCACCGCGCGCGCCCCGGACGGTCGCCTCGTCTCCGCCGGCGGTCGCGTGCTCGGCGTCACGGCCGTGGCCGCCGACGTCGCCGGCGCGGCCGCCAAGGCCTACGCCACCGTCGACCGCATCCGGTTCCCTGGGGCGCACGTCCGCCGCGACGTCGGTCGACGCCAGCGCCGCTGGTAGGCTCGCGCCGATGCTCGACGACCCTGGAACCCTCTACGCCCGCGATCCCCACGGCCTCCTCGAGGCGCTGCTCCGCATGCCCCACGGCGCCACCGTCGGCGACCGCGCCAGGTCGCGGCCGATCGGCTTCGAGGCCACCGGCCCGACCGCGGTGCTCGTCCCGCTCCTCGCGCCGTGGATCGATGCGCGCCTGGTCGCGAGCGGCACCCAGGTCCTCGTCGACGGCGGGTTCGCGGGCGACGACGTCGCCCTGTGGCGCGTGGCCGCCGAAGCGGCCGGTGCCGAGGTCGTCGTGCTCGGGGCGCACGACGATGCAGCGGCCGCCGCCGTCCTCGGCGTGGAGGCCGAACCGGACGTCGTCCTGACCGATGGAGCGCTGGCGTCGTTCGAGGTCGTTCGGCTCCTCGCCCACGCGACCGGGCAGGCCGACCGCCTCGAGGACTTCGATGCGCGCCTGGCGGCGATCGCGACCGCCTGCGCCGCGACGGTCCCGACCGAGCTCAACCCGGCCAAGGCGCTCGCATGGCGGCTCCATCAGCGCGTGCCGCTCCTGGTCACGGCGCGCGGCGGTGGCGCCCTCCAGGGATGGGTGCAGCAGGTCTTCGCCCGAGTGGGGAAGACGCTGGCGGTGCCGAGCGGCGACCACGCTCCGCTGGTCGCGGCGTCCGCCTTCGAGGCTCGCCACGCGCTCGGCGACGACCTCGTCGGGCTCGTGCTGGGGGTGGAGGACGCCGAGACGCGCCTGGTCGCCGAGATCCTCGCGACGCGCACCGCGCAGGTCGAACGCCTGACGCTGGGCAGCGACGGCTGGCCCGAGCCGCTGCTCGAGCCCGTGCTCGACGCCACCCTCGTCGCGTACGCGGCGACGTGGGTCGCGGCCTACGGCGCGTTGCTGGGCGAACTGGACCCGGGCGACCCGGGCGTCTACGCGTCGGTTCGGGCGGCGGCCGCAGCCGAGGGTCGCGGCGGGCGGTAGCATGCGCGCCATGACCGTCGCCGTCCGAACCCATCCGCTCGCCGTCCTGGCGGTCCTCGCGCTCGCGGTCGCGACCGCAGCCTGCGTCCCGGTCGCCGACCCGGGCCGCGTCGAGATCCAGCAGTTCTCCGGGACGCCCTCGTACTTCCCGCAAGAGACCGGCCTCCGGTGGTCGTACCTCCCCGACGGAGCCCGGCTCGACGAGCCGCGCTACCTCGTGACGGTCGAGGGCCCGACCGTGCTCGACGGCGACGTGTGGGTGCTGTTCCGCCTGGTCGGTGGGGGGCAGGACGCGGGGTTCTACCGCCAGTTCCGCAACGACGGCGTCTACCTGCGGCGCCAAACGCGGCCGGGCGGTTCCTTCACCTTCGACCCGCCGATCCGCGAGCTGCCCGGGCAGGGCGAGCTGCGGGTGGGCGCGATCTGGTCGGGTTCGACCATGGTGGAGGGCGTATTCCCGGAAGCGAGTCGCCCCGAGGGGCGGCGGTTCACCCAGGCCGTCGACTACGTCTACACCGTGGTCGACCAGCGAACGGTCACCGTCGGAGAGCGCACGTACGAGGTCTTCGTCATCGACTTCACGAGCCGTTCGTTCGACGAGGACGGCGCCGTCGCCGATGAGCTGACCCAGACCCTCTGGTTCGGGCCGAACGTCGGCTCGGTGCGGCACGAGAACGGTTGGTTCTTGATCGAGACGAACTTCGAGGCGGGCGTCGTCGCACCGTGAGGGAGAGCGGCGCGACCCGGCACACGGTTCGCGCACCCGCCAGGCGGTAGCCTAGTTTTCGGTTGCCGTTCCCGGAGGTCGCATGGGCCTGCTCGACCACATCCATACCTCGGCCGACGTCGGCCGGCTGCGGCGCGACGAGCTGCCGCGACTGGCGGCGGAGTTGCGCGCCGAGATCATCGACGTCTGCGCCGTCACCGGTGGGCACCTCGCTTCGAGCCTCGGTGCGGTCGAGTTGACGGTCGCCCTGCACCACGTGCACGACAGCGCCCGCGACCGGATCGTGTGGGACGTCGGCCATCAGACCTACGGACACAAGATCCTCACCGGCCGACGCGAACGCATGCGCTCCATCCGAACGAGCGGTGGGCTCGCGGGCTTCACGACCAGCAGCGAATCGCCCGACGACGCCCTCACCGTGGGGCACGCCAGCACGAGCCTCGCGGCGGCGCTGGGGATGGCCCTCGCGCGCGACGCACGCAGCGCTCCGTACGACGTGGTCGCCGTGATCGGCGACGGAGCCCTCACGGGTGGCATGGCGCTGGCCGCGCTCAACCAGATCGGGCACCAGGCGAGGCGCATGACGATCGTGCTCAACGACAACGAGATGTCGATCAGCGAGAACGTCGGGGCGCTGAACGCGACGATGCGCCGACTGCAGGTGCAGCCCTGGTTCCAGCGCGCCGAGTCCCGCGGCAAGGCCGCGCTGGAGGACCTCTGGGCCCCACTGGCCGAGTTCGGCAGCCGGGCGAAGAAGGCCGCCCGGCGCTTCTTCGATCCGGCGTCGAACAACCCGTTCCACGCGATGGGGTTGCGCTACGTGGGGCCGATCGACGGGCACGACGTCGAGCAGCTCGCCTTCTACCTGGCGAAGATCCGCGAGCTGGAGGGGCCGACCATGCTCCACGTGCTCACCCGCAAAGGGAAGGGGTACGGCGTCGCCGAGGCGGACCCGATCGCGTGGCACGGAGCGGGGAAGTACGACCCGATCAACCCGGTGAGCGCCGGGAAGGGGTACCAGTGGTCGGACGCCTTCGGCGACGCTGCCGTCGACCTGGCGAAGCACGACGACCGCGTCTGGGTGATCACCCCCGCCATGCGTGAGGGCTCGGGATTGGTGCGGTACTCGCGCGAGATGCCGCGCCGCTACCTCGACGTCGGGATCGCCGAGGACGTGGCGGTCACCACCGCTGCCGGGCTGGCGCTGCGTGGTGAGAAGCCGATCGTGGCGATCTACAGCACCTTCCTCCAGCGCGGGTACGACCAGGTGATCCACGACGTCGCGCTCGAGGGTCTCGACGTGGTCTTCGCGATCGACCGCGCAGGGCTCGTCGGCGCCGACGGGATGACGCACCAGGGCGTGTACGACCTCGCGTACCTGCGTCCGGTGCCGGGGTTGCAGATCGCCACGCCGAAGGATGCGCGCGAGCTTCGCGGCGTGCTGCGCGCGGCGTTGGAGCGTGGCGGTCCGGTCGCCGTCCGCTGGCCGCGCGGCGGCGTCGTGCCCGCGCCGGACGCACCGGTCGACGCATGGGACGACGTGCCGTGGGGTACGTGGGAGGTCGTGAAGGGCGGGACGGACGTCGCCGTGTTGGCGTTCGGCGCGACGCTGCCGTACGCGCTGACCGCCGCCGGCGACGACCCGCGGGTGGCGGTCGTGAACGCGCGCTTCGTGAAGCCGCTCGACGCGGCCATGCTCGAGCGCTTCGCCGACGCCGGCACGTCCCTCGTCACCGTCGAGGACCACGTGTTGCACGGCGGGTTCGGCTCGGCCGTCGCCGAGTTCCTCAGCGACCGCGGCGGCGCGCCACGGCTCGTTCGCTTGGGCATCGACGATCGGCACGTGCCGCACGGCGATCCGGTCGAACAGCACGAAGCGCTCGGCTACGGTCCCGAGGGCATCCGCGCGGCTCTGGCGCGCCTGGGCTGCGGCCCGGCGGTGCCCGTTGCGGCGGTCGAACGCCGTTGACACCGCGTCGACGGCGCGGGTATCCTTACGTTCGCTCGTTCGCCTCCCGTACACGACGTGCGGGACGGGGTTCGTGCGAACGCGGAGCCGTAGTGTAGCGGTTAGCATATCTGCCTGTCACGCAGAAGGTCGCGGGTTCAAATCCCGTCGGCTCCGCCACGAGGCCAAGTAGCTCAGTTGGTAGAGCACACGACTGAAAATCGTGGTGTCGGCAGTTCAAATCTGCCCTTGGCCACCACCGATCGCGAAGGGCGCCGTCCGTCGGCGCCCGAGCGTCGCGCCAATGTAGCTCAGCGGTAGAGCAGCCGATTCGTAATCGGCAGGTCGTCGGTTCAAATCCGACCATTGGCTCCA
>JAGXHO010000172.1 GCA_024636105.1 Trueperaceae bacterium
AGGTTGCGGTCGCCGCCGAGGCTCAAGATGCCGCTGGCGGCGGACTCGTGAACGCGCACGTTCGCGATCACGACGTCGTCGGACGCGCCGAGGAACAGGCCTTCGGCGGGCGACCCGCGCACCACGAAGTTGCGGAACACGATGTGGCGCACCGACTCGAAGCGCGTGCGCTGCAGCCGGTCGAGCCCGGCACCGTCGAGCACCGCGCACTCGCCCGGGTGCGACTCGAAGACGATCGGTGCGCCGCTCCGACCCGATCGCCGGAAGGCGACGTCGGCCGAGTAGACGCCGCCGCGCACCCACACGACGTCGCCGGCGCGCGCGACCTCGGCGGCGCGCGCGAGCGTGGCGAACGCCCGTGCCGAGGCACGCCCGTCGGCGGCGTCGTCGCCGTCGACGGCCACGTAAAGCGTGGGCTCGAAGCGCGGCTCCAAGGGGACCTCTGGGCACACCCATGCGCTCGCGGCGACGGGCCAAGGCGCCGGCCACGCAGGATCGCTCCCGACCGAGGCCGTCGGCACGCAGGCAGCGAGCGCGAACGGCATCACGACGGCGGCGACCCAGAGCGCCGAGCGACCGTGGGCAGCGTTGGGCATGACGCCCCACTATACGTGCGCCTCGAGCCACATCGACGCACGTAATCGGTCACCCGGCGGACGGCACCGGTCTGGTACCGTCACCCGTGCAAGCCGCAGGACCCCGTCCTCCCGCAACCCCGTACCGGACGCCCGAACCGCTCGCGCCAACGCGCACGGTCCGCTCCGAGGACTTCGTCCGTCTCCTAGTGAGCGGCGCGCCATTCGTACTGGCGATCACGCTGCTCGCGGTGGTCGTCTCGGCGTTCGTCACCCGCGCCTCCGAGCCCGTGTACCGCTCGTCGGTCACGTTGGTGGCGCCCCGGGGTGCGGTCGCGCCCGGCGACCTGAACGTGGTCGCGCCCGCCGCGATCGATCCGGGCGTCTACCGCTCCGCCGTGTTCGAAGGGGGCGTCCTCGTGGACGCCGCCGAGGAGCTCGAGGGGCGCACGCTCGGCGAGCGCGAGCTCGAGGCCGTGGAGCAGCGCGTGCGCGTGAGCGTCGAAGACCAGGATCTCTCGAGCACGCTGCGGATCGAAGCGCGCGCAAACACCCCGCAGCGCGCGGCGGACCTGGCCAACGCCATCGCCCGCGGCTTGGTCGCGTGGGACCGCGACCGGGCACGCCAGGCGATCGATGGCGGCGTCAACGCCCTCGAGCGTGCCCTCGCGGACCTCGACGCTCAGCTGGAAGAGCTGAGCGCCGCCGAAGGCCCGCCCGCGCCGGCGCAGGTCGCCACGCTCACCGAGCTGCGCACCCAGCGCGCCCAGGCGCTCGCGGACGCCCGCGACCGGGCCTCCGCGGCGGTGCCGATCGCGTTGATCGCGCCGCTGCGCGCGGCCGTGCCGTCCGAGCGGGCGGTCGGCCCGCGGCTCGTGCTCAACACCGCCATCGCGCTGGCGCTGGGGCTCGTGCTCGGCTACGGCCTCGTGTTGCTGCGCTGGACCACCAGCCCGCTGGTGTCCGATGCGCACGACCTCGAGGCGCTGACGCGGCTCCCAGTGCTCGCCAGTTTCCCGCGGCGCGCCCGCGGCGCGCCGCGGCTCTCGGAAGAGGCGTCGAGTTTGTTGCAGGCGCGCGTCGCGGCGTTGCGGCCCGCCGACGCCTGCCTCGTGATCGTGGTGGCGACTCCGCGCGCCACCGCCGACCAGGAGGGAGTCGCCGTCGGCCTCGCCGAGAGCTGTGCGCGCAGTGGCGTCTCGACGCTGCTCGTGGACGCCGACTTGCGCAGCGCGCGCAGCACCGCCTGGCTCGAGGTCAACGCCACCCGCGCCACCCCATACGACGACGTGAACCTCGGCGACGACAAAGCGCGCTTCGAGCCCGTGAGCGTGATCGTCGAAGGCAACCGTTCGTTCGACTTCGTGCCCGCCTTCGCGCCCGCGCGCCACCCCGTGGACCGAGTGAGCCGCGTGCTGGGGATCCACCTTGCCGGCTGGGAGCAGGCGTACGAGGTGATCGTCCTCGACGCCGCCCCCGTGCTCGATCGAGCCGATGCCCTCGTGACCGCGATGCGCGCCAGCGGCGTCGTGCTGTGCGTCGGTGCCGGGCGTAGCCGGCGGGTCGACGTCACCAGTGCGTTCGACGTGTTCGCCGCCCACGAGGTCCCGGTCCTCGGCACGGTGCTCACCCAGATGCGCGAGCGCGTCGGACCGGGCGCGGCGACGACCCAAGGAGCGACGACGACCCAAGGAGCGACGGCGACCCCTTCGACGCGGTCCCGCACCAGGCCCAACGGGGCCCGACGTCCCGCCTGAGGGCCCGATGGACCGCCGCGGTTTCCTGAGCGTCGCCGCGGGGCTGTCCGCAGCTGCCGCGACGGGCGCGGCCGTCTCCGCGGTCTACCGCTTCGGGGTCACGCACCCGACCGCATCCCTCGCTGGTTTGCGCGCTCCCGTTCGGCTCGCCCTGCTCACCGACCTCCACTTCGGTCCGTTCCTGCGGGCTGGGTCGGTCGCGGCCTGGGTCGACGCCGCCAACGCCGCCCGGCCCGACGTCGTGGTGCTCGCAGGCGACCTCGTCGACGCGAGCGCGGGCAAAGACCTCGCTGCGCTGCCGAGCGCGCTGGCGCGGCTCAAGGCGCCGCTCGGGGTCTTCTCGGTGTGGGGCAACCACGACCACCATCGACTTCGCGACCTGACGCCGATGACGCGTGCGCTGACGGAGGTGGGGGTGACGGTGCTTCGCAACGCGGGCGCCTGGGTTCGCCCCGACCTCTACCTGGCCGGCCTCGACGACTTCCGGCGCGGGTGTCCCGACCTCGCCGCCACGCTCGCAAACCGCCCCGACCCGACCGAGGCGGCGACCGTCTTGGTCTCGCACAGCCCCGACGTCCTGCCCGAAGTGCCCACCGACGTGGGCCTCACGCTTTCGGGCCACACCCACGGCGGGCAGATCGTGATCCCGGGGATCGGCCCGGTCCTGACCTCGTCGGCGTACGGCCGCCGCTTCGCGTCCGGCTGGGTGTCCGGGCCCGCACGCGGGTACGTCTCGCGTGGCTTGGGCATCAGCTGGATCCCGGTGCGGGCGTTCTGCCCCGCCGAACTGCCGGTCTTCGGCCTCAGCCCGGTGGCGTGACGCTGCCGGCGACGTCCGCCGCGTCGATCCCCCACCAGTACCAGTTCTCCCCCTCGAGCCGCGAGAACGCCAGCCGTCCCAGCAGCGCGTCGTCGCGCAGCGTGGCGTCGCGGGCGTGCACCATCTGGCGCGAACCGCCGTTGTGGGTGAAGGTGCCGCGCGCCGCCATCGGGCGCCGCAAGCGCGGGTCGAGGCGGCCGATCACGGCGCCGGCGCCCGCTTCGTCGGCGCGCGCGAACAGGTGGT
The DNA here is from genome assembly GCA_024636105.1 of Trueperaceae bacterium. The sequence continues at coordinate 3,399 of JAGXHO010000172.1, forward strand.
CGACCACCGCGTCGAGGTGCCGGTCGGCGCCATCGAGGGCGAACACGCGGCTGGTGCCGCCCGAGCGCAGGTAGGCGACCCACCAGCCCACCGGCGCACCATCGGCCGTGCGCAGCAGCGTCGCCTCGAACGACCCTTGCCCGGGGACCCGTTCCATCGCGTCGAACAGCCACGTCAGGTAGCCGGGGGCGTAGTCCGGCCGGAGTCGCGCGCGCGCGTGCACCCGCGCCAGCGCGTCGACGAAGCCGTCGGGGGTCAGCGGCTCCGCGACGAGCACCAACGGCGGCCGAGGCGCCTTGCGCACGCCCCCCGCGTCGAGTTGCGAGGTGCCGAACCACCACGGCCGCGCAAGGCGCGCGAGCGTGTCGGCGCCGCGCGCCAGCGGACGCCATGCCGGGGCGGTGGCCCGGCCCCAACCGCGGCCGCCCAGCACCGAACCGGCCCCCAGCGACGCCGGTCGAAGCACCTTCAACCAGCGGAGCGAGGCCGTGGGGGCGACCCGCCCGCCGAGTCCCTCCCAGATGCGCTCGAAGCGCACGTGGCCGCCGTCGCTCACGGTGAGCGCCTGGGGACCGGCGAGGAACTTCCGCAGGAGGAAAGTGGCGACGGTGGTCGGCGCTTCGGGCGCGACCACCGACGGGAACACGCCGGCGAGCGTCGCCGGCGCGCCGTCGACCGACACGGGCGTCGTCGTGGACCCCAGGAAGCCGATCACGCCGCCGTCGTCGCCCTCGGCGACCAGCGACGGCACGTCGGGGTCGCCACCGGGGCGCTCGACGTACACGCGCCGCGCCCACTCCTCGAGCTGCGGCGCGGGCGCGAGCACCTTGTCGTGGAACCAGTAGCGCCACAGCGCCGCGACTCCGGCGACGTCCTCGGCCTCGAACGGTCGGATCCGCATCGCCGCCGGCCTCAGCCCGCCGCGTCCGCGTGCGCGTCCGGCGACTCGAGCATCACCGGCCCCGCATGCAGGTACGCCGCCACCCGCCGTTTGGCGGCGATGTCGGCGAACACGCGCGCCACCTGCTCGGGCGCGAGTTCGAGCGCGTCGGCCACCGACTCCGGCGGCAGGCCCTGGTCGACCGCGTACAGGCACAGGTCCATGCGGTCGTAGGCGAGCGAGAAGTAGAACTCCTCCTGGCTCTGCGGCATCGAGTAGGTGTCGGTCGTCGGCGGCCGCGAGCGGATCTCCTCGGGCACGCCCAGCGCGGTCGCGAGTTCGTAGACCTGCGACTTGTACAGGTGCGCGATCGGCTTGACGTCGGCGGCGCCGTCGCCGTTCTTGACGAAGAAGCCCTGGTCGTACTCGAGCCGGTTGGGGGTGCCGAGCACCACGTAGTTGAGCCGGTCGGCGTGGTGGTACTCGAGCATCTTGCGGGTGCGCTGCTTGAAGTTCGTCGCCGCGACCACCTCGAGGTACGCCTCGGCGGTCAGGCGCGCGCGGTGCTCGCGCCCGTCGGGGTCGACGGCCACGACCGAGAAGAGCCGGAAAGCGTCGGAATCGACCACGCTCGGGAGGACGATCTTGGCCTTCCAGCCCTCGCCGTACTCCGGCAGCACCTTGCGGAAGGCGTCGTCGCGCCGGCGGTAGCAGCCCACGGCGTCGAGCACGGGGGTGATGTCCTCGAGCACGGTGGGGACCTTGCAGGCGTCGGCCGCGAGGCGGCTGAGGCGGAGGGTGTCGTCCGATGAATCGGTCTCGGGCATCAACACGCCCAGCACGTTCGCCGGACCGAACGCGCGCGCGGCGAGCGCCGCCACCACGCTGCTGTCGATCCCCCCGGAGAGGCCCAGCACCCCGCCCCGGCGGCGGAAGGCGCGCGCGGCGCGCTTGAGCGCGTCCGCGAGGCTGTCCGCGGTCGCGACCGGATCGGCGAGGCGCAGCGCCTCGAAGCCGATCCGCGGCGCCTCAGCCATGCGCCTGGCCCAATCGACCCTGCACGTAACCCACGATCCGGTCGACGCTGTCGAGGTTCTCGGGCAGCGTGTCCTCGTCGGGGATCTTCACCCCGAAGCGCTCTTCGACGAACATGATCAGCTCGAGCACGCCCATCGAGTCGAGGACGCCCTGCTGCGTGAGGGATGCGTCGCCGGCGAGGTCGTCGCCGTCGAGGATGAAGTTGTCGCTGATGAAGCCGCGCACGTCGCGCTCGAGTTCGGTCATGCTGGTCACGTTACCTCCGGACTCTGACGGAAGCCTCACGCGTCCGCACGTTCGACCAGGCTCTTCTTCCGCACCTTCCCCGAACCGGTCTTCGGGAGCTCCTCGAGGAAGACCACGTCGCGCGGCACCATGTAGTTCTCGAGGCGCGCCATGCACGCGCGCCGGAAGGCGCGCTCGTCCATGTCGGTCCCCGGATCGAGCACCACGAACGCGCGCACCGCCTGACCCAACAGCTCGTCGGGCACGCCGATGATGGCCGCCTCCTTGACGCCGGGGATGGTGGCGATGGCGTTCTCGACCTCGACCGGCGAGACCTTCTCACCGCGGCTCTTGATGATGTCGTCGCTGCGCCCGACGAAGTACAGGAAGCCGTCGACGTCGGTCTTGAACAGGTCGTGGCTGCACAGCATCCGCTCGCCGGGCCACGGGCCGGGCTTGAGCATGTGGGCGGTGGCCTCGGGCAGGTTCCAGTAGCCCATCATCACGTGCGGTCCGCGCACGTAGAGCGTGCCCGTGGTTCCAGGCGCGACCGGCTCGCCAGCGTCGTCGAGCACCAGCACCTCGGTGCCGGGGATCGCTTTGCCGACCGACGACGGCTTGTCGCGCACCAGCTCGGGC
>JAGXHO010000004.1 GCA_024636105.1 Trueperaceae bacterium
CGTCGAAGGGGGCGTCCACCGCCTGCGCGCCACGGTGGCGAACGACGGCTGGCTCCCCACCCACCTGACGCGCCGCGGTTTGGAGAGCGGCGCCGTAGCCGGCGTCACCGTCGCGCTGGACCTCCCCGACGGCACCGAGCTGGTGGCCGGCGAGCTGCACACAGAGATCGGCCACCTGGCCGGGCGCGTGACGCGCCGCGGCACCTACGACCCGTGGCGACGCCCATGGGGCGACGACGCGCGCGTGCTCACGTGGGTCGTCCGCTGCTCCGGAACCCCCGCACCCATCGCGGTCGCCGCCGCCTGCCCCAAGGGCGGCCGCGCGACCGCCATCTGCACGCCCAGCCCCACGAGGAGGACGTAATGGCCCGCACGACCGCCCCCATCGACCCGATCGACCTCGAGGTCCAGTGGCAGCGCCTCATCAGCATCATGGACGAGGTCGACAACGCCACGGTCAAGACCTCGTTCTCGACCATCGTCGGTGAGAGCCGCGACTTCGCCTGCATCCTCGTCGACGCCGCGGGCGTCTCCTTGTGCCAATCGAGCTTCAGCCCGCCCAACTTCTGCGTGGTGCTCCCACGGACCACCAAGGTGCTCCTCCAGGCGCACCCGCTCGAGACGCTGCGCGAGGGCGACGTCCTGGTCACCAACGACCCGTGGCACGGCACCGGCCACCTGCCGGACTACATCGTGATCACGCCCGTGTTCCACAAGGGCAAGGTCGTGGCCTTCATGGGCACGGTGGCGCACCTCGCCGACGTCGGCGGGCACCCGGGCGACATCGAGGCGAACGACGTCTTCACCGAGGGGGTGCGGGTCCCGCCGGCCAAGCTCTACGAGGCGGGGCGCGAGAACGAGCTCCTGTTCGACGTCATCGGCGGCAACTGCCGCGTCCCCAACCTGGTCCTGGGCGACCTGCGCGCGATCGTGGGCACGCACCAGGTGGGCGCGCGAAGGCTGCGCGAGTTCCTCGACGACAACGACCGCGACGACCTGCTCGACCTCTCCGCCGAGATCCACGGCCGCAGCGAGCGGCTGATGCGCGAGCGCATCGAGGCCCTGCCCGACGGGCGGTACGAGTTCGGGCTCGACATCGACGGCTACCGCCGCATCGTGCACCTGCACGCGACCGTCACCATCGCCGGCTCCGACGTCTACGTCGACTACACGGGCACCAGCCCGCAGATGCCGGACGCCGCCATCAATTGCACCTACAACACCACCTTCGCCTCGACCTTCTACCCGTTCAAGTGCGCCCTGGTGCCGACGATCCCCAACAACGAGGGGCTGTTCCGCCCGATCCACGTGAGCGCGCCCGAGGGGTCGATCCTCAACACCACCTTCCCGCACCCCGTGAACGCCCGCGCCAAGACGACCAACAACATCAACCAGGTGCTGTTCGGTGCGCTCTGGCCAGCCTTCGGCGAGCACGCGCAGGCGGGCGCCGGCAGCATCTGGCCCATCTCGGTCTCGGGCACCAGCCCCGGCTACGGTCGCTTCAGCGTGCACGTGCTGCCGCACGGCGGACGCGGCGCCATGCGCGAGCTCGACGGCATGGCGCCGATCGCCTTCCCGCACAACAGCGCGGTCACCCCGGTCGAGATCTGGGAAACGCAGTGCCCGGTGATGATCACCGAGAAGACGCTGCTGCCCGATTCCGCCGGCGCCGGTCGTCGCCGCGGCGGCCTCGGCCAGGTGATGAGCTTCAAGAACATCGGCCCGAACACGATCAGCGCGCGGGTGCGCCCCGACAAGATCTTCTGCCCGCCACCCGGCCTCGACGGCGGCAAACCCGGACGCACCGGCCAGGTGATCTTCAAGGGCGCGGTCATCGACCGCTTCCCGATCCTGCCGTTCGAACCCGGCGATGTGATCACCATGCGGATGCCCGGCGGCGCCGGCTTCGGCGACCCGGCCAAGCGCGAACGCGCCGACATCGCGCGCGACCTGGCGGCCGGCTTCATCACCGCCGAAGCGGCGCTCGCCGACTACGGCTACGTCCCCGACGACGGAGAAGGAGCAGTTTGATGGACCCAATCAGCCTCGAGGTCATGTGGCAGCGACTCATCGCGATCGCCGACGAGATCGACACCGCCACCATCCGGACGTCGTTCTCGACGATCGTCGGCGAGAGCCACGACTTCGGCTGCGTCCTCATGGACGCCGAAGGCCGCGGTCTGGCGCAAGCGCAGTGGAGCCCGCCCCAGTTCTGCACGATGCTCCCCCGCACGACGCGCTCCATGATGGAGAAGTTCCCCCCGGAGACGCTGCGGCCGGGCGACGTGCTCGCGACCAACGACCCGTGGATCGGGAGCACCCACCTCCCCGACTACAACCTGGTGTCGCCGGTCTTTTACAAGGGCAAGCTCGTCGCCTTCCTCGGCACCGTCGCCCACGTCTCCGACGTCGGCGGCCACCTCGGCGACCTCGAGGCGACCGACATGTTCATGGAGGGCACGCGCCTGATGCCCAACAAGTTCTATGCGGAAGGCAAAGTCGTTCCGATCGTCGAGGAGTTCATCGCTTCCAACTGCCGCGTCCCCGAGATGGTGCTGGGCGACCTGCACGCCATCGTCGGCACCCATCGCGTCGGGATCCGCCGCATCCAGGAGTTCATGGAGGACTACGGCCTCGACGACATCGACGAGCTGTCCAACGCCATCCAGGACAAGTCCGAGGCGGCCCTGCGCGAGGCGATCTCGGCGCTCCCCGACGGCATCACCGAGTACGAGATCACGGCCGACGGCTACCTCGAGCCGTTCACGCTCAAGGCGACGCTCGAGATCCGCGGCAGCCAGCTGATCCTCGACTTCACCGGCACCTCGCCGCAGCAGGACCATTCGGCGATCAACGCGGCGTTCAACATCTCGTACTCCACGGCCGTCTACCCGATCAAGTGCATGCTGGCGTCGGGGATCCCGAACAACGACGGCCTGGTGCGCCCGATCACGATCACCGCGCCCGAGGGCTCGATCGTCAACTGCACCTTCCCCGCCCCCGTCAAGGCGCGCGCCAAGGTGATCAAGCACATCCCGCCGCTGATCTTCGGCGCCTTCGAGAAGCTCCTCCCCGACGAGGCGATCGCCGCCGCCGGCGGGATCTTCCCCTTCCACTTCGTCGGCACCGACAAGCGCTTCGGACGCTTCGCGGTCCACATGCTGCCGCACGGGGGCCTCGGGGCCACCAAGCACGACGACGGCTGGTTGCCGGCCGCCTACCCGCACAACAGCACTGTCACCCCCACCGAGATCATCGAGCGCCAGTGCCCGGCCGTGATGACCGAGAAGGTGCTGCTGACCGACTCGGGCGGCGCGGGCCGCCGCCGCGGCGGCCTCGGCCAGCGGATCTCGCTGCGCTGCACGGCCGAGAAGCCGGTACTGCTGACCGTGCGCCCCGACCTCCTCAAGTTCCCGGCACCCGGCCTCGACGGCGGCGAACCGGGCATGCGCGGCCGGGTCGAGCACAACGGCGCGAACCTGACGCGCTTCCGCCCCATCCCCTGGAACCCGGGCGACGAGATCGTCCTCACGGTGCCCGGCGGCGGCGGCTTCGGCGACCCGCGCGAGCGCGAGCGCGAGCGGGTGCTCGAGGACGTCGCGCTGGGGCTCGTCTCGGCGGAAGCGGCCCGCGACGTGTACGGGCAGGCCGACGTGCCCGACGCGGACACGCTCCGGCGCTCGTTCATCCGCGCGCACGTCGCAGCCGTGCGCACCGGCGGCCACGCGTGACGACGGCCGACCTGGCGATCGTCGGGGGCGCCGTGGTCGCCGACCACGTCGTTCCCGCCACCGTCCTGGTCGGCCAGGGACGCATCCAGGCGCTGCAAGCCCCCGACCTCCAGGTCACGGCCGACCGAGTGATCGACGCCACTGGCATGCACGTGCTCCCCGGCGCCATCGACGTGCACTTCCACTGCCGCGACCCTGGCCACGCCCACCGCGGCGACTTCGCGAGCGAGACGCGCGCCGCCGCCGCGGGCGGCGTGACGACCGTGTTCGAGATGCCGATCAGCAAACCCGCGACGGCCACCCTCGCGCGCTGGCAGGCGCGATGCGCGATCGCGGCGGCCAAGGCGTACGTCAACGTCGGCCTGTACGCGGCGCCCGGCTTGCTCGACCGCGCGGACTTGGTGGCGCTCGCAGACGCCGGCGCCGTGGGCTTCAAGCTCTTCACGACGCGCGCGGTCGCCGGCCGTGAGGACGAGTTCGAGGGCCTGGCCACGCTGAGCGCCGCGCACGTGCTGCAGGCCCTCGAGATGGTGCGCGACCTCGGTCGTCCGTTCGTGTTCCACGCCGAAGACCAGGACCTGATCGACCTCTACCGCGCGCGCGCCGCTGAGCAGGACGGTCCCGCGTTCCGACGGCACCAGGCCTCGCGGCCGGCGGTCGTCGAAGCGACCGCGATCGCCGCGATCGCCCAAATGGCGCTCGCGACCGGCTGCGCGGTCCACATCGCGCACGTGAGCTCGACCGCGGGCGCCGAGGCGGTGCGGCAAGCCAAACGGAGCGGCGCGCCGCTCACCGCGGAGACCTGCCCGCACTACCTCTTCTGCACCGACGACGACCTCGAGCGCGCCGGCATGTTCGGCGTCATCAACCCGCCCATCCGCTTCGCGGCCGATCGCGACGCGCTGTGGGCGGCGATCGCGGACGGCACGATCGACCTCATCGCCACGGACCACGCGCCCTTCGGCCGGGCCGAGAAGGAGGCGGCGACGGACTACCTCGACGCCCCCCCGGGCCACCCCGGGCTCGAGGCGCTGTTGCCGCTGCTCATGACCGCCGTCGCCGACGGCCGCTTGACCGTCGAGCGAGTGGTCGACCTGGTCAGCCGCCGCCCCGCCGCCCTCTTCGGGCTCCACCCCCACAAGGGGACGCTTGCGCCCGGCGCCGACGCCGACCTCGTGCTCTACGACCCGCGCACGACCCGCACGCTCCGCCGCGGCGACGGCGAGAGCCGCGCCGCGGACTGCAACCTCTTGTACGACGGGGTCGAGGTGCGTGGGCACGTCCACGCCACGATCGTGAACGGCCAGGTCGCGTACGAAGGGGGCCGCATCGTCGGCGCCCAGGGGCTCGGGCGGATCGTGCGCCCCGGCCACGCCACCGCCCAGGGGGGAACGCCGTGATCGTCCCAGGACTCGAAGAGCGCGACGCGCGCCTCGCCAAGCTTCGCGCCGGCATGGAGGCCGCCGGCCTCGATGCGCTGCTCGTCGCCGGCAAGGGCCATTGGTGGACCGGACGCGGCTACCTCCGCTACCTCACCGACTTCCACTTGTGGGGCCACGACGGCCTCTACCTGCTGCCGCTCGACGGCGAACCGACGCTGGTCCTCTCGAGCTACGCCGTCGCGGACAAGATCGCCCTGCGCGGTTGGACTCTCGACACCCACGGCGACGTCTACCTGGCGCCGCGGATGGCCGACCTGGTGCGCGCCCGCGGCTTGGCGCAGGGCCGGATCGGCATCGTGGGCGAGCGCTTCGTGATCGGCGCCGGCGTCCGCGACGAGCTCGCGTCGCTGCTCCCCGACGTGCGCTGGAGCCGCGCCGACGAGGTCTTCGACCGCGTGCGCGCGATCAAGAGCCCGCTCGAGATCGCCCAATCGCGCGCGCACTGGTCGAACGTGCTCGCCGCCATGGCGCGCTTCCAGGAGACCGTGCGCCCCGGCGTGCTCCAGACCGACCTCGCCGCCGAGATCACCCGGCCGCTGTGGGCCGGCGGCTGCCGCGACATCCTGATCTTCATGGGCGAGTCTCCCGCCGAGGTGTCATTGCCGCAAGGGGTCCCGATGCGCTGCGAAGACAAGGCGCGCTTCCACCTCGAGGTCTGCGGCCCGAGCGGCCACTGGCTCGAGGTCACGATCAACCTCGCCTGGACGCCGCCGACCGAGATCGAGCGGCGGGTCATGGAGGCCGAGATCGACGCCTTCGCCCGGATCCGCGAGACCATCCGCCCCGGCATGCGCGTGACCGACATCCCGCGCGTGTTCGAAGCGACGCTCCGCGACCACGACCTCACGCTCGCGGACGGCACCACCGACGGCTTCGATTTCCACGGTCAGGGCATGGACTGCATCGAGTACCCCTGGCACGCCCAGACGCCGCCGTGGGGCCAGAGCCAGGATTGGGTACTCGAAGCGGGGATGGTGTTCTCCTACCACCCCAAGCGGAAGATCGCCGGCCACGCCGGCTGGACGACCGGACTGAACGAGAACATCCTCATCACCGACGCCGGCCCCGAGCGGCTCAGCGGCGGTTGGGACCAGAGCTGGAGGCCCATGCCATGACCGCGCCGACGACCACCGACCGCGCCACCCTGATCCGCCGCAAGTCGCACCGGATCGTCGCCGGGGAGGTCGGGTTCCGCACCCGCCTGCTCGAGATGGCCGCCGGCCTCGACGACGTCATCGCGATGGGGCGCGGCGACCCCGACTTCCACACCCCCGCCCACATCGTCGAAGCCGCGCAGGCGGCAATCGGCCGCAACGAGCACCACTACACGCTCCCGGGCGGCATCCTGCCGCTCCGCGAGGCGATCGCGGGCAAGCTCGCGCGCGAGAACGGGTTGGACTACACCGCGGACGAGATCATCGTCACGTCCGGCGCCCAGGAGGCGGTCATGCTGGCCATGCTCGCCCTGCTCGACGACGGCGACGAGGTGCTGCTCCCCTCGCCGCGCTTCATGTCGTACGACAGCGCGGTGACCATGTCGGGGGGCGTCGTCGTGTCGGTGCCGAGCGACCAGGCGACCGACTTCGCGATGGTGCCGGCCGAGATCGAGAAGCGCATCACGCCCCGCACCAAGGTGCTGGTGCTGGTCACGCCGGGGAACCCCACCGGCGCCGTCACGCCGCCGGCGATGATCCGCGAGATCGCCGCCATCGCGCAGCGCCACGACCTGATCGTGATCAGCGACGAGATCTACGAGAAGCTGATCTGGGACGGCCAG
>JAGXHO010000173.1 GCA_024636105.1 Trueperaceae bacterium
CTCTGGCTCATCCCGCACACGCTGCAGGTGACCACCTTGGGCGAGCTGAAGCCCGGCGACGCGGTCAACCTCGAGGCCGACGTACTCGCTAAGCACGTCGAGCGGCTGCTGGCGCTCGGTGCGGTGCCGACGCCTCAAGGCGGAACGGCGTGAGCTCCCCCCTGGCCACCGTCCCCGAGCTGCTCGACGAGCTGCGCGCCGGCCGCGCCATCGTCCTGGTCGACGACGCCGACCGCGAGAACGAGGGCGACCTGGTCTTCGCTGCCGAGCACGCGACCCCCGAGCTGCTCGCCTTCACGATCCGCCACACCGGTGGGATCGTCTGCGTGGCGATGCCGAACGACGTCGCCGACCGCCTCGACCTGCCGCCTATGGTCCTACGCAACACCGCGAACCGCGAGACCGCCTTCACCGTGACCATCGAGGCGACCGAGGGCGTGTCGACCGGCATCTCGGCCGCCGACCGCGCCCGCACGATCCGAGTCGTCGCCGACCCACGATCGAGCGCCGCCGACCTCAACCGCCCCGGCCACGTCTTCCCGCTGCGCGCCCGCGACGGCGGGGTGCTGCGCCGCGCCGGCCACACCGAGGCGGGCGTCGACCTCTGCCGCCTCGCCGGCCTGAGCCCCGTGGCCGCCATCAGCGAGGTGATGCACGACGACGGCACCATGATGCGGCTGCCCGCGCTGCGCGCCTTCGCCGCCGAGCACGGCCTCAAGGTGGGCGCGATCGCCGACCTGATCGCCTACCGACTCCAGCGCGACGCCTTCATCGAGCGCGTCGCCGAGGCGAAGCTGCCGACGCCGTGGGCCGAATTCCGGGTGGTCGGGTACCGCGACGCGCTGCACGGCACCGAGCACGTCGCGATGGTGCTCGGCGACGTCGCCGATGGCGAGCCGGTGCTCGTGCGGATGCACAGCGAGTGCCTCACCGGCGACGCGCTGCACAGCCTGCGCTGCGACTGCGGCTTCCAGCGCGATGCCGCCCTGAAGGCGATCGCCGACGCCGGCCGCGGCGTGCTCGTCTACCTGCGCCAGGAGGGGCGCGGCATCGGGCTGCTGAACAAGCTACGCGCGTACGCGCTGCAGGACGCCGGGGCCGACACCGTCGAGGCGAACGAGCAGCTCGGCTTCGCCGCCGACCTGCGCGACTACGGCGTGGGCGCGCAGATCCTTGCGGACCTGGGCGTCCAGCGTCTGCGGCTGCTGACCAACAACCCGCGCAAGGTGGTGGGGCTGCAGGGCTTCGGCATGGAGGTCGTCGAGCGGGTGCCGCTGCATGCGGGCGAGAACCCGTACAACGAGGCGTACTTGGCGACCAAGCGGGCGAAGATGGGGCACCTAGAGGACTGAAGCTGTCTTGGACGTCCAGCCCCGATCGGCCGAGGCCTGCGCGGCGACCGTCGGGGCGCTCGAGGGGCCACGACGGAGACGGGGTGGCCGGTGCATCCCACACCGGCCACCCGCGGTCGTTCGCGCACCCCGGTCAGGGCCCCTTGGTTGCGGAAGGGCCGCCGCCCGTGATCGACCCGCCGACGAACTCGGTCGAACGCGAGTAGATGTACGCTACAGTTGTACAGGAGGCCCAGATGCGCACCGTCAACGTCAGCGAGACCCGCGAGCACCTCGCCCAACTCCTCGACGCCGTCGAGGCAGGCGAGGAGGTGCTCATCGTCCGCCGCGACCGGCCCGTGGCTCGGCTCGTGCCGGTGGCGAGCGCCATGAGCCCGTTCCCATCGCGACGCGAACTCCGCGAAGCGCTTCCCCCGATGCGCGAGGACGCCGTCGACGTGGTCCGCGCACTGCGCGACGACGAGCGCACCTGATGGGTCTCTACCTCGACACGAGCGCGCTGCTCCCCTACTACCGTCGGGAGCGACGGAGCGACGTGATCGAGGAACTGCTTCGGAGCCAACCCGAGCCCGTCGTGGTCGGTGAGCTCGTACGGTTGGAGTTCGCGAGCGCCGTCGCGCGGTGGGTTCGTACGCAAGAGCTGCGTGAGGGTCAGGCTGCGAAGGTCGAGCGTGCGTTCGATGAGGACGTGGCTGCCGGTCGCTTCACCGTGCACGCTCTGCGACCCGACCACGTCACCCTCGCCCGTCGGTGGCTCCTCACTCGAACCACCGCGCTCCGGACGCTCGACGCCCTCCACCTAGCCACGGCATCGGTCGAAGGCACGACGCTCGTGACCTTCGACGTCGCACTGGCCGATGCCGCCGAGTCGCTCGGGGTGCCGTCGTTGCGTCCCTGACGCGCGCCGCGGACGGCGCGGGGGCTTCGCCCCCGGCGCCTGCGGCGCGTTGCGGTCGCTTCGCGACCGCCGCCCGCTTCAACCCCGCCCCAACACCCCCCTGAGCCGCTCGTCCACCGCTGCCCGCGCCCCGACCTGTTCGATCACCCACTCCGACACCCGCACCGCGAACCGCGCGGCGTCCGCAGCATCGGTGCCGGCCAGCCAGCGGCTCAGGAAGGCGCCCGCGAAGGCGTCGCCGGCGCCGGTGGCGTCGACCAGCCGGTTGCTCTCGGGCGCCACCTCGGTGAAGGCGCCGTCGCGCTCGCGGACCAGCGCGCCGTCTTCGTCGAGCTTGAGGGCGACGAGCGCCCCCGGGAACTGCTTCGCGACCGCCTCGGCGATGGCGTGCGGGTCGTCGTGGCCGGTAAGCGACCGGCCCTCGTCGTAGTTGGGGAACACGACGTCGATGCCCAGGTCGGCGGAAACCTGCAGGAACGCGTCCACCCCCAGCGCCTCGATCATCTGGAAGGAGCCGGGGTCGAAGGAGAGCGTGGCTCCGGCGCTCTTGGCCAGCTGCGCCGCGCGCCGCGCCGCGGACCGGGGCGGGTCGTCGAAGAACGACCAAGCGGAGAGGTGCAGGTGCCGCCCGCTCTCGACGAGCGCACGCGGCAGCTCTTGCGGGAACAGCATGTGGTCGGCCCCCTTGCCCGACACCATCGAGCGCTGCCCCTCGTCGTCGATCCACACCGCGACGGTGCCGGTCAGGTGCGCGTCGGTGCGCACCAGGTAGGCCTCGACGCCCTCGTCGGCGAGGTCGGCCTCGGCCAACGCCCCGAAGCGGTCGCGCCCCACCTTGCCGACGAACGCCGTGGGCAGGCCGCAACGCCGCGCCCACACCGCAGCGTTGGCGGCACTGCCGCCCGGGGCGAGCTCCACTTCGCCGTACGTGTCGCCGCCGCGCTGCAGCTTGGCGTTCGTCCGGATGAGCACGTCCCACACCACATCGCCCACCACCACCAGCGGTCGACGGCCGCCGGCGTCGACCGCCGCGCCCGGATGCACCGCCGCGGTCGCGGTCGGCTCGTCGCTCACACCCGCTCCAGCTCCTGCTGCACGCCGGTGGTCACGCGCGGGCCGCTTTCCTCGAGCACCACGTTCAGCTCGCTGCGCACGCCGAACGTCGGCCCGTAGACCCCGGGCTCGACGGTGACCCCGAAGCCGGGCGTCAGCCGGCGGACGTCCTTGGTCTCGAAGTCGTCGAGGTGGGCCGCTTCGCCGTGGATGGGGCCGGTACCGAGGCTGTGGCCGGTGCGGTGGACGAAGGCGTCGCCGTACCCGGCGGCCGTCAGGTGGTCGCGAACGGCGCGGTCGACCTCCCAGCCCATGGGCGGGTCGCCCGCGGCGATGCGCTCCGCGATCACGCGCAAGGCCAGGTCGCGCCCGGCCGCCACAGCCGCCCAGGCACGCGCGACCTCGGCCGACGGGGCGCCACAGACCCCCATCCACGTCACGTCGGCGAAGGGGGCGTCGGGCGCGTCCTCCTTGGCCCACAGGTCGATCAGCACGACGTCGCCCTCGCGCAGCTCGGCGTCGGCCCCGGCCACGGGCCCGTAGTGCGGATCGCCGGCGTGCGCACCGAACCCGACGATCGCGTCGTGCCCGGTCACGAGCCCTCGCTCGGCGAAGCGCGCGGCGACCCACGCCTGCACCTCGGCCTCGCGCACCGCCTCACCGGCCGCGCGTCGGCGGCGGATCTCGTCGAACGCGCCGTGCGCCACGTCCATGACCGCGTCCGCCGCGCGCTCGTGCGCGGCCACCTGCGCCGGCGTCCACGTCGCGAAGGCCTGCAGCACGTCGGCCGAGGAACGCACGTCGACGCCGAGCGCGCGCAGCAGCTCGACGGTGCCGGCATCGACGTGCGAGACGTACGGCAGGTCGGCCTCGGGCGAGTACTCGAGCGCCACCGGCCCGCCCGGGTTCAGCGCCGCGAGGGCGTCGCGCAGCCCCTGCCGATCGGCGTACGTGCGCACCGGCCAGGGCCCGCGCTCGGCGGCGCCGCGCTCGATCGCGTGCGCGAGCAGCACGGGCGACCCCTCGGCCGGCACGCACAACACGACCCGGCGCGAGAAGTGCGCATCGGGCATGGCGATGAAACGCGCCGCGACCGGGTTGCTGCCGCGGAAATCGTAGATCCACCAGGCCGCGAGGCCGTGGGTGCGCAGGGCGTCTTGGGCAACCGGGAGCCAGTCCATGCGGCGCATCGTACGGCGGCGCGCGGTCGACGCGGTGCCCCGGCGCGTCGCTGCAGCGAAACGGCGCGCGCGCGACCGATCCGCTCGACCTTGGCCGCTCGGCCGCGGCCGCTGGTACCCTGACGCCATGTCCGACGTCCCCGAGGAAGCCGGAGGACCCCACCTCGAGACCGTCGAGGCGCCGGTCGTCGACCCGAAACCCGAACCGATCGAGCCCGCGCCCGCCGATCCGCGCTGGTGGGGGGAGGTCACGCTCGCGATCGGCAAGGTGGCGCGCTGGCGCGCCGGCCCGAGCACCGTCCACGTCGAGCGGCGCGCGTCCGACTGGCGCGTCTGGCACGCCACCGAAGGCGACGCCTACGTGGTCGCCGCCGAACGCCTCGCGGCGGTCCCGGACGACCCGCCCGAGGGCGCCCCGAAGCTACGCTTCAGCTTCGCCGAGTCCCCCGACACCCTGCACGTGCGCCCGCGGCTCGCCGACCGACCGGTGATCGTGCGCCCCGAATCGCCGCTCGCGGTGCCGCCGGGCGAGACGGTGACGCTGTACGCGAGCACGCCGGTCTGGATGGCGCTGAAGTTCGAGGTACGCCGCAGCCGCCGTCGCCGAGCGCCCGAGACCGACCTCGCGGTCGTCGCCGAACTCCCGACCGCCCGCCCGACCGACACCTGGTTCGGCCCCAACACGCGCGTGGGGGAGCTCTGCTACGCGGTCCGCACGGCCGCCCGCACCGAGGTCGCCGACCTGCCGCTGCGCCCCCAC
>JAGXHO010000174.1 GCA_024636105.1 Trueperaceae bacterium
GCGTTCGTGGCGCGGGTCCGCCGTGCGTCGACCCGGGGTTGTCGGAGCTGCCCGTCTCCCGGAGGGGCGGCAGGCTCGGGTCCGCCCGTGACGCCAACGACGCAGGTCCTCCACTACTCGATCGTGGATCAGCTCGGGGCCGGCGGCATGGGGGTCGTCTACCGGGCCCTCGACACGCGCCTGGGACGCCACGTCGCGCTCAAGTTCCTGCCGGAGACGGTCTCGATGCAGCCCGAGGCCAAGCGGCGCTTGCTCCTCGAGGCCCAGGCGGCCGCGAACCTCGATCATCCGAACGTCGGCGTCATCTACGGGATCGAGGAGGTCGACGGGCAACTCTTCATCGTGATGGCGCTGTACGAGGGACAGACCTTGGAGGCGCGGCTGGCCGCTGGCCGCGTGGCACCGCTGGAGGCCGCCGACTGGTGCCTGCAGGCCGCCCGCGGCCTCGCGAAGGCCCACGACGCCGGCATCGTCCATCGCGACATCAAGCCGGCGAACCTGTTCTTGACCGCCGATGGTCTCGTGAAGATCCTCGATTTCGGGTTGGTCAAGTTCGAGACGGCCCAGGGGTTGACCGTCCCGGGGACGATCGTCGGCACGCCGGAGTACATGGCGCCCGAACAGGTCCGGGGTCAGCCCGCCGATCCACGCGCCGATGTGTGGGCTTTGGGCGTCGTGCTCTACGAGATGGTGACCGGCGTGTCGCCGTTCCGTGGCGACGGGGCGTTCGCGGCCACGATCTTGCGCGTCATGTCGACCGTACCTGACCCGCTTCGCGCATGGGTCCCCGACGCTCCCGCGAGTTTCCAGGACGTTCTCGACGCTGCCCTGGCCAAGGATCCGAACGAGCGCCTCCCCAGCATGCGGGCGTTCACGGCGGCGCTGGAGCGGGCGGTCGCCGCGACCGGCGCCCGGGCCGCAGCGTCGCCGGCGTCGAACCCGCGCCACGACGATCCGGTGGCCGGGGTCGCAGGCGATGGCCAAGGTGCACACCCGCCGGCGCTCGCAGCAAACCGGTCGCCCTCGATGTCGGTCATGGACCTGACGGTCGGCGCGCCGGGCTCGCCGAGGGTCAGCGCGCTCCTGGAGCCGGTGCCCACGGTCGGGCGCTTCATCGGCCGCGCACGCGAGCTCGACGAGCTGCGCTCGCGGCTGGAGCGGACGCACCTGGTGGCGATCCGTGGGATGGCGGGCGAGGGCAAGAGCGCCGTCGGCGCGCAGCTGGTGCGCGGCCTCCACGCCGAGGAGCGCATCTGCTGGTTCACCTTCGATCCGATCGAGAAGAACACCGCCGATGCGCTCTTCTGGTCCCTGGCCGCCTTTCTGATGCAGGCGGGCGAGGACCTGCTGTGGAAGTACCTCCAGGGCGAGATCGAAGCGCACCGTCCGCTCGATCGAACGGTCCGGCTCAACCTGTTCCTGTCGAGCGTGGCCGAGACGCCGTACGCGTTCTGCTTCGACGAGGTCCACCTGGTGGCGAAGGACCCCGAGATCGCGGAGCTGTTCAAGTCGTTGCAACGCTCGGCCGCGACGGGCGGGTCGAGCTTCGTCGTGATGGGGCGGGAGCTGCCGACCGACCTCGAGCACCTCGCCGTGACGTTGGATGGCCTTTCCGCCACCGATGCCCGCGCCTTGTTGGAGGCCCGCGACCTCCACCTCCCCGCGGCGCTCGTCGTACGCCTCCACGAACGTACGCTCGGGAACCCGACGCTGTTGGAGATCGCGGCGGCGGCTTTGGGCCGGATGGGCACCGATCACGAGGCGATGGCCACGTTCGTCGAATCGATGGCGGGCAAGAGCGACGTGCGCGATTACGTGATGAACCACATCTACGCTCAGTTGGAGAGCGAAGAGAAAGCGGTGCTGGACGCGCTGTCGATCTTCCCTGCAGCCGTCGAGGTCGACCTGGCCGAGGAAGCGTTGGCCGAGCAGGGCCTCGTCGGGATCGCGCGCCTGGTGGCGGCGTTGACCCAGAAGCGCATCGTGCACGAGACGGACTCGGGCCAGATCTACTCTCACGATTTGGTGCGGGAGTTCTGTTACCGGCAACTCGACGGCAAGGTCCGGCGAGCGCTGCACCGCCACGCCGCAAACTACTACGTGGCCCATGGGCGCCCGCTGAAGGCCGCGCACCACGCGTTCGAGCAGGGCGACCGTGAGCACGCGCTGGCGCTGCTCACTGAGAACCTACGGAGCATCATCGAAGGCGGCGGCGCGGCGAGCGCGGGCGAGAGGCTCGTGCGCTTCGACCCGCGCGACCTCTCGGAGGAGCAGGCGCATGCCCTCGTCCTCGCGAAGGGCGAGGTGTTCGCCATCCAGGGCGCGTACCGTGCCGCGCTCGACGTGTACGAGGACGCGCTCGACGACGTCCTGGAAGATGAGGGACGTGCCGAACTGCTGAGCCGTCTCGCCAGCGTCTGCAACGAACTCGGTGATCACGAGCGCGCCACGTCGTACGCGACCGAGGGTCTATCGACCTGCGCTCCGACCGCTGATCCCGCAGGTCGAGCCCGTCTCGAGCGGGTCCTCGGGATGGCCCATTACCGGCTGGGGCGGCTCGACGAGGCAGCCGTCTCGTTCACCGCCGGCCTAGGCCTGGCCGAGCTGGCCGGCGACCCCCACGTCGGCGCGTACCTCGACCAATACCTCGGATTGGTGGCCGCGCGCCAAGGTCGGCTCGAAGAGGCCCAGCAGCGCCTGGAGCGCAGTCGGCGGGCGTTCCGTTCGCAGCGGGATCGGACCGCTGAAGCCGAGGTGATGGGCAACCTCGCCATGGTGCACGGCTTCCTCGGTCAGCACGACAAGGAGCTGTCGCTGTTGCTCAAGGTGCGCGAGGTCTTCGAAGCCGTGGGCGACGTCGGCTACCTCCTCATCTTGTACAACAACTTGGGCACGTTCGAGCACCGCGCGGGGCGTCACGGCGTCGCTCTGGAGCACTTCGAGCGCTTGGTCGATCTGGCCCGCCGTCTCGACCACCGGCCTTGGTGGGCGGCGGGCCTAGCCTGCGGGGCGGAGAACCTGCTGGCGTTGGGGCGGGTGGACGAGGCGCGCCGACGGGCGGAGGAGGCGCTCGAGCTGGTTGCCGACGGCCCGAATGCCTCCACCTCGGTGGAGCTGGCCCTGAGCCGGCGCGTGTTGGGCGAGGTCTGCCTGGCGCGCGACGACCCGACGGGCGCCCAAGCTTGGTTCGAGGCGTGCATCCCCGTCTTCGAGGCGATGCATGAGGACGACGAGTTGGCGAAGGCACGACGAGGACTGGACGATGCCCTATCGTGGACCGCCAGCGGCAGATCACGAGTGCCTGAAAGGGAGACGCCCCATGAGCCAGCATGACCACATCCGCCAACGCACCCGAACGACACGCGCCAGGACGGCCCGACGCGGGATCGGGCTGCTCACCGTCCTCTCGCTGGGGCTGCTAGCGGCGTGCGGTGGCCGCGCGCCGCTTCCCCTCACCGTCACCGACCTGAGCCCCGCGAACGGCGCCACGGGCGTGGCGGTCGACGTCGTCCTGTCGGCCACCTTCGACCGCGCCCTCGACGCGGACACGCTCGACGGCGCCTTCAGCCTCGCGGCCACCACCGGGGGCGACGTCGCCGGCAGCGCCGCGCTCAGCGTCAACGGCCGCACCGCCACCTTCACCCCCGCCGCCGACCTCGCGACCGCGACCACCTACATCGCCTCGGTCGCCGGCAGCGTCGCCACCACCGACGGCGCCACCCTTGGCGGCGAGGCGAACTGGAGCTTCACGACCCTCGAACCCGCGCCGACGCCGCTCGACGTCGTCTGCGAGGAAGTCGCCGTCGTGGGGACCGGCCCGACGCTGCGCTGCGTGTTCGAGGACAGCGCCGTGATCGTGGAAGTCCCGTGGCAGGGTTGGGCCGTCGAGGTCGCGGCTCAGGACCTCGAAGCGTACCGCGACCTGCCGGAACAGGCCGACTTCGTACCCCTGGACGCGTGGCCGATCGTCGACGTGGCGATCACGCGAGCGGCCGGTGGTGCACCGGTGGTCGCCTTCGACCCGCCGCTCGCGATTACCGTGGCGTATGACGCCGACGAGTTCCATGCCGCCCAGCCCTACCTGGGCGAGGGGGAGCTCGGTCTGGGCGTATGGGACGCTTCGAACGAGGCGTGGATCGTTGCTGGGTACGGCGTGTTCCGTGAGGGCTTCTGGCTCGCCGACCCGATCGCCGGCGGCGATCTCGTGCTCGCCAACGACGTCGTCAGCGACCCGCCGCGCCCGCGCTACCAGATGTTCGGTTCCGCGGACGGCGGCCACGCCGTGACGGTGGTGGCGGCCTCGCTGCCGACGCTGCCACTCGCGTGGGGCGCCGTGCCCTTCGACCCGGACCACATGCTCAAGGGGTTCGACGGGCCGTGCGTGGTCGACCTCGACGTGGTCGAGTGCACGTCGACGATGGTGGGCGTCACGGTGCGCGTGCCGTACCAGACCTCGGGCGTGATCCCCCGCGTCGTCGCCTTGCCATGGAACAAGGCCGAAACCTTCTTGGCGACCGACGTCCCAGACTACTGGAACTCCGGGGACACCGTCGCCGAGCTGAGCCGACGGCTCATGAACTTCGTCGTCGTCGACGAGAACGACCCGACCACCTACCTGACGGTGTTCGACCCGCCGATGGAGCTCGAGATCGCGTACCTGCCCGAGGACACGGCCGACTACCTGGACGCGCCCGTGCTCCGCCTCGTCTACTGGGACGAGCAGCTCGAGGAGATCGTCGTCCTCGGCGATGGCTGGAAGGAGTCCTGCCTCGATGGTTCGTTCATCCCCGACTGCTCGTGGGGTGCAGCGGTCGAGGCCACGCCGACGACCGACGGACGGTTCGGGAGTGGTGCGTTCTTCCTGTCCGACGGGACCGGCGGCGGCATCGCGAAGTTCTTTTTCGATCGCTGGGGCGACCGGATGGTGGCGTTCGGGCGGTAGCCGATCGGTCGACCGAGCGCGCGCCGCGCGGCCTGCCCCGGGTTGCGCGGCGCCGCCGTGCGACGGGCGGCGCCATCAGGGGTCTCTGCGCGTCAGCGGATGCCCGGCGGCACCTGGGTGGGCGGCGGTTCGGGGAGGTTCAGCGGCATCGGCACCCCGTCGAGGCGCTTGACCAGGCCGTTCTCGTTGCAGCCCACGAAGAACGGGCAGCGCAGGCACTCGCTCCACACGCGCGGGTGCAGGTCCTTGGTCTTGTCGATCAGCGTGAAGCCGCACTTCTCGAAGAACCCCACCGAGTAGGTCCACGCGAAGAGCGTGGGGATGCCGATGCGGCGCGCCTCGGCCTCGCACGCCTCGACGAGCGCCTTGCCGACGCCTTGCGCCTGGACGCCGGGCGCCACCGCCAGCCCGCGCACCTCGGCGATGTCGCCCCAGAGGATGTGCAGCGCGCCGTTGCCGGCGAAGGTGGCGGTGCCGTCGGGGGCGACGGTCTCGGCGACGAAGAAGTCGCGGAGGTTCTCGAAGATGTTCTGCATCGGGCGCACCAGCATCTTCCCCTGGCCGGCCCAGTAGCCGATGTTCTCGAAGATCGAGACGACGTCGCCGGCGCGCGCCGGGCGAACGTGCAGGTCGAGCTTGGGGTCGTTCACGCGGCGACCTCGGCGGCCAGCGCTGTGCGGGCGCGCGCGATCTGCTCGACCACGCGCGGCCGAGCCGTGCCGCCGTAGGAGGTCCGCGCGTCCACCACGTTCGCGACGTCGAGCACCCGGAAGACGTCGTCGTTCAATTGCGGGGCGACCTCGCGCATCCGCTCGAGCGGCAGGTCCTGCAGGTCGCACCCCTCGGCGAGCGCGATCGCGACGAGCCGGCCGACCGCCTCGTGCGCCTCGCGGAAGGGGAGGCCGCCGCGCGCGAGGTGGTCGGCGAGGTCGGTGGCGTTGCTGAACGCGCGCCCGGCCGCGAAGCGCGTGCGCTCGCTCTGGACCCGCATCTTGGGGAGCATGTCGGCGGTGAGGCGCAGGCAGACGGCCAACGTCGCCGCGGCGTCGAACACGCCCTCCTTGTCCTCCTGCATGTCTTTGTTGTACGCGAGCGGAAGCCCTTTCATCACGGTCAGCAAGCCGAAGAGCGCGCCGTACACGCGGCCGGTCTTGCCGCGGATCAGCTCCGCGACGTCGGGGTTCTTCTTCTGCGGCATGATCGAGCTCCCGGTGGTGTGCGAGTCGGGCAGCACCACGAAACCGAACTCCTGCGACGACCAGAGGATGAGCTCCTCGGAGAGCCGCGACAGGTGCATCATCGCGATGCTCGCGGCGGCAAGGAACTCGAGCGCGAAGTCGCGGTCGCTGACCGCGTCGAGCGAGTTCGCGGCCGGTTCCCGGAAGCCGAGCAACCCGGCCGTGCGGTGGCGGTCGATCGGGAAGCCGGTGCCGGCGAGCGCCCCGGCGCCGAGCGGCGACACGTCCAGGCGGGCGAGCGAGTCCTCGAGGCGCCGCTGGTCGCGCGTGAACATCTCGAAGTAGGCGAGGAAGTGGTGGCCGAAGCGCACGGGCTGCGCCACCTGCAGGTGGGTGTAGCCCGGCAGGATCGCGTCGACGTGGCGCTCCGCGAGGTCGACGAAGACGCCCCGCACCTCGCGCAAGAGGGCGATCAGCCGCACGGTCCGGGCGCGCACCGCGAGCCGGAAGTCGGTCGCCACCTGGTCGTTGCGGCTGCGGGCGGTGTGGAGCTTGCCGCCGACCGGTCCGACCCGTTCGGTCAGGCGCTTCTCGAGGTTCATGTGGACGTCCTCGAGCGCGACCGACCACTCGATGCGGCCCCCCTCGACGTCGGCGATCAACCCCTTCAACCCCGCGACGAGCGCGGCCGCCTCGGCGGGTGCGACGATGCCCTGCTCACCGAGCATGGTGGCGTGGGCGATCGAGCCGTCGAGGTCCTCGAGCGCCATCGCTCGGTCGACGTCGATCGAGGCGTTGAAGACCTGCACCAGCTCGTCGGTCGCGTCGGAGAAGCGGCCCCCCCACATACGGTTGGAGCTCACGGCTGCACCCGCGGCACGGTCTGCCACTCGCCGCCGACGACCTTGCGCAGCGTCGTGCCCGTGTCCTCGGCCGGGACGTACCCCATGCGGTGGTAGTACGCCAGCTGGTCCTCGCCGTCCGGTTCGGGGAGCGCGAGCTCCAGGTACGGCACCGAGCGCTTGATCGCGAGCGCCTCGACCTTGGTCGTCAACCAGCGCCCGTAGCCGAGGCCGCGCGCCTCGGGGAGGGTGGCGACGCGGTCGACCCGCCAGCCGTCGTCGACGTCGCGCCAGCGCAGCGCCGCGAGCAGCGTGCCGTCGCGATCCTGCATCGTCAGCGCGCCCCCGCGCTCGAGCCAGTCCGCCATCTCGAGCGCGTCGGCGCGGTCGTCCGGGTACGCGGTGCGCCACAACACCACCAGCTGCGGCACGTCCTTGGACGTGGCCCAGCGCAGCCGCGCGGCCTCGTAGGCCTGGCCCGGTCGCCCGAGGACGGCCGGGCTCGGGAGCGTGTCGGTCACCGGCCGATCAGCCCTGGCCGGATTCGGAGGCGAGCTGTTTGGCGATCCGCAGGCGCAGCGCGTTGAGCTTGATGAAGCCATCGGCGTCGGCCTGGTCGTAGACGTGGTCCTCCTCGAAGGTGACGACGTCCTGGCGGTAGAGGCTGTTCGGGCTCTTGCGGCCGAGCACGCTCAGGCCCCCCTTGTAGAGCTTCATGCGGGCGACGCCCGTGACGGGCCGCTGCAGGTCGTCGAAGAGCGCCTGCAGCGCTTCGCGTTCCGGCGCGTACCAGAAGCCGTTGTAGACCATCGTCGTGTACTGCGGCACGAGCGAGTCGCGCAACCGGCGCACCTCGCGGTCGAGCGTCAGCTGCTCGATCGCCTTGTGCGCCTCGAACAGCAGCGTGCCACCGGGCGTCTCGTAGCAGCCGCGCGACTTCATGCCCACGAAGCGGTTCTCGACCAGGTCGATGCGGCCGACGCCGTGCGCGCCAGCGATCTGGTTGGCCTTCGTCAGCAGCGCCACCGGGTCGAGGCGCTCGCCGTCGATGGCGACCGGGTTGCCGTGCTGGAACTCGATCTCCACGACCTGCGGTTGGTCCGGGGCCGCTTCGGGGTCGACGGTGAGGCGCCACATGCCCTGGGGCGGTTCGTTCCACGGGTCTTCGAGCACCCCGCCCTCGTAGGAGATGTGGAACAGGTTGGCGTCCATCGAGTACGGCTTCTCC
>JAGXHO010000175.1 GCA_024636105.1 Trueperaceae bacterium
CGCGCATCATCGACCTCGGGAACGAGATCGACATGATCGACCTCACGACCGGTACCGGCGACTTCATCGCCGAGGGGATCGTCAGCCACAACTGCTACGCCCGCCCCACCCACGAGTACTTGGGCCTCTCCGCCGGCCTCGACTTCGAGCGCCGGATCTTCGCCAAACCCGAGGCACCGGCGCTGTTGGCGGCCGAGCTCGCCAAGCCGTCCTGGCGCCTGCGCCACCTCGCTCTGTCGGGCGTCACCGACCCGTACCAGCCCGTCGAGCGGCTGCTCGGCATCACCCGCGGCTGCCTCGAGGTGCTCGCGGCGCACCGCCACCCGGTGGGGGTGATCACCAAGAACGCGCTCGTCGTGCGCGACCTCGACCTGCTCGCCGAGCTGGCGCGCTGGGGCGCGGTGCGCGTGGCCATCTCGATCACGACGCTCGACGAGGAGCTCCGCCGGAAGCTCGAACCGCGCACCAGCACCGCCCGCGCTCGCCTCGAGGCAATCCGCACCCTGGCCGACGCCGGGGTGCCGGTCCGGGTCAACGTGGCCCCGGTGATCCCCGGGCTCAACGACCGTGAGGTCCCCGCCATCCTCGCGGCGGCCGCCGACCACGGCGCGCAGGGTGCGGCCTGGACGCTGCTGCGGCTGCCCGGGGCGGTGGAGCCGATCTTCGTGGACTGGGTGCACGCGCACGTGCCGCTGCGCGCCGATCGCATCCTCGCGCGCGTGCGCGAGACGCGCGGCGGCGCGATCTCGGACGCACGCTTCGGGCATCGACACCGCGGCGAAGGGGTCTACGCGCGGCAACTCGCCCAGATCTTCGACGTCCACCGACGTCGGACCGGCCTCGATCGGCGCTGGGCCCCGCTGGCGACCGAGCACTTCCGGGTGCCCGGGCGCGCCGTCCAAGGCGGACTCTTCGCGGTCCACGCGGCTCCGGGTTCCGATAGCGGCGGGCAGTAGACTGAGGGCCAGCGTGGCGATCCCCCGCCCGGAGCCCGAAGTGCGCGCGGTCGAACCGGAGGGCTCGACGCCGAAGTCCGTGGTCGCCGTCGGCGCATCTGGCGGCGACCGCGGCGCCGTACGCCGCCGCACCTCGGTCGCCTCCGCCCCTACCCCGCGCCACGTGCGCGACGCCTGAGCCTCCGGAGCCCATGGACCGTCCCACCCTGTTCCAGCGCGAAGCCGACCAGCCGCTCGCGGCGCGCATGCGCCCGCGGACGCTCGACGAGTACGTCGGGCAGGACCACGTGCTCGGTCCGGGACGGCTCTTGCGCCGCGCGATCCAAGCCGACCAGCTCTCGTCGGTCCTGCTCTACGGCCCGCCCGGCACCGGCAAGACCACGCTGGCGCGCGTGATCGCCAACTCCACGCGCGCCCGCTTCACGGCGCTCAACGCCGTATTGGGCGGCGTCAAGGACATTCGCGAGGCCGTGGCCGAGGCCCAGGAGCACGCGCGCGCCGGCCGCCGCACGATCCTCTTCGTCGACGAGGTGCACCGCTTCAACAAGGCGCAACAGGACGCGCTGCTGCCCTGGGTGGAGAACGGCACCGTGGTGCTGATCGGCGCCACCACCGAGAACCCCTACTTCGAGGTGAACAAAGCGCTCGTGTCGCGCTCGCGGGTGTTCCAACTCAAGCCGCTCACGGAGGACGACCTACGTCGGGTGGCGGCGCAGGCGCTCGCGGACCCGGACCGCGGCTACGGCACCAAGACTGTTCGCCTCGAAGACGACGCGTTGGATCACCTGGTGGGCGTGGCCAACGGCGACGCTCGTTCGCTGTTGAACGCGTTGGAGTTGGCTGTCGAGACGACGTTGCCGGATGATGACGGTGTCATCGTCATCACACGACCCGTAGCCGAGGAGTCGATTCAGCAACGGGCGGTGCTCTACGACAAAGAGGGTGACGTCCACTTCGACACCATCAGCGCGTTCATCAAGAGCGTACGCGGAAGCGATCCGGACGCGGCGCTCTACTGGCTCGCGAAGATGGTCTACGCCGGTGAGGACCCGCGCTTCATCCTGCGCCGGCTGCTGATCCTGGCGAGCGAGGACGTCGGCCTCGCCGACCCTCGTGCGCTCGGCGTGGTGGCCGCAGCGGCGCAGGCGTACGACTACGTGGGACTGCCCGAAGGGCGCTACCACTTGGCGCAGGCCACCCTCTACCTGGCGACCGCGCCCAAGTCGAACTCCACCATGGGCTTCTTCGACGCGCTCGACGCCGTCGGCAAGGAGCGCGAGGGTGAGGTGCCCAACCACCTGCGCGACGGCAACCGCGACGCCGAGGGCTTCGGGCACGGCGCGGGCTACGCCTACCCGCACGCGTACCGTGAGCATTGGGTCGCGCAGCAGTACCTACCCGACGCGCTGCAGGCGAAGGTCTTCTACCAGCCTTCCGGGCAGGGGTACGAGGCGGCCGTCAAGGACCAGGTCGCGCGCCGCCGCGAGGCGCAGCTCGCGGCCATGCTCGAGGGCGAGGGGCGCGCGCCGGTCGAGGTGCTCACGAACTCACCCACCGACCGAGCCCGCGAGCGCTGGCTCGAGCGCACGGTGTCGAGCGCGGGCGCGCGCCTCGGTCGGCTGCGCGACGCGCTCTTCGAGGTGGCCGCGCCGCAGCGCCACCATCTGGTGCTCGACGTCGCGGCCGGCAGCGGGCTGCTCGTATGGGAGGCGGTGCGCCGCACGCCCGAAGGGCAGGTATGGGCCGCGACCGACGACCCCCGGCACGCCGCCGCGCTGCGCCAACAGGCGGGTCGGCTCGACGCGCTGGAGCGCCCCGAAGTGATCGACGCCGCCCCGACGGACGTCGCCGCGGCCGTCGCCGCGCGCGACGCCACGGTCCGTTTCGACCGCGTGATCGGCCGCGGGGTCCTCGGTGCCGTGGCCGACCCCGGCGCCTGGCTCGCCGGCGTCGCGCTCCTGCTGACGCCGGACGGCGCGCTCGTGCTCGCCGAGACCGACCCGCGGCGCGCGCAGCGGCTCGCGACCCTCGTGGATTGGTCCGACGCCGCCGCCTTGGGCGCGCGCGTGCGGGCGGCGGAGGAACGGCTCTACACGAACTCGGTGGCGGAGAACGCCGCGGAGCTGCTTCGCCCCCTCGCCGCCGCGGCCGGCCTGACCGTCGCGAGCGTGCGCGACCTGGTCGTCCAGGGCGACCAACGCATCGCCTCCGAGGCCGTCGAGCGTTGGTTCGGTACGGCCGAGGCTCCGGGCCGGTACGCCGGCGCCCTCACCGAAGCGCTCGGCCCCGACGAGGTCCATGAGGTGGCGCGGCGCTACCGGACCCGCTTCGCGAACCAGGTCGTGCCGTGGCGCACGGCCTTCGAGATCGTGCGGTTGGAGCGCGCCGGCTAACCCCGGTCGAGGCGCCCGTACGCCCGCAGTTGCCGCAGCGCGTCGAGCGTGAGCATGCCCGCCCACGCGACCCGGCTCACCTCCCAAGCGTCGGCATCGGCAGCGTCGCCCCACGACCAGACCGGCCACCACGCCCCGTCGTCGCCTTGCGTGGCGACGAGGTGGTCGAGCTGCGCGCGCAGCGGGCCGTCGAGCGCGGCGGCCAGCGCCGATTCGGGCCGCGGCGCCAGCGCGAGCGGCTTGAGGCCGTACCCGGACCACGCCTCCTCGGTGCGCCCCACCGAGGTCTCGGCGATCGGCACGGCGAGCGCCAGCAGTCGGGTGCGCACGCCGGGCGCTACGTGCGGTGCATCCAGCAGGTGCGCGACGCCGATCAGGTCGTGCATCTCCATGCCGGCCGCCGCACGCGCCTCGACCTCGCGCAGGACGTCGGTCGCGAGGCCATCGAGCCAGGGTTCGTCGGCGCTCGGGCACAGCGCGTAGAGCTGAGCGACGAGGTCGGCCTTCGGGTTGAGCACGAAGCCCTGGAAGCGTTCAGCGAGCCCCTCTTGGCTCCACCAGGGGGCGTGCGGAGCATCGGTGGTCGCCTCGGGCACGATGCGCCACGTGCCCGCGACGGGGTCGATGGTCGCCTTGAGGTAGTCGACGGCGGCGCGCACCATCGGGTGATCGTTCGGAGCGCGGACCTCGGCCATGCGATGCAGCGCGACGCTGGTCGCGAGCGCACCGCTCGCCCCGGTCCGGGCGTCCGGTTCGAGGCCGTGGCCGAAGCCGCCGTCGGGGTTCTGGAAGGCGGCCAACGCGTCGAACACCGGCCAGGCGGGACCGCCCTCGAACTCGTGCTCGAAGGCGGCGCGCTCGAGCGGCCGGGCGCGATCGTGAAGGAATGCGCGGGCGCGCAGGAAGCGGTCGGTCGTGAGGCGCTGCATGACCTATCTTAGTCCAGGCGCCGCGAGGTCTCCGGACGTCAGTCGCTCACGACCCGCACCATCTGCCGGACCGATCCGAGGTGGTAGGCGAGGTGGACCAGAGCACCGAGCACGCTGCGGACGTGCGCCTCGGGCCACTGCGGGTTGGCGCGCACGTGGCCGGCGACGCGCTCCGCGACGGCGAAGAAGCGCGCCTTCTGCTCCTCCCACACCGCCTCGTCGACGTCGCTCGGCTCGAAGCTCCCCGGCCAGTCGGCCTCGACGTGGCGGTTCTCGACGATCGCCGCGAACCGCTCGAGGTAGTACGCCGCATGCGCGGTCTGCCCGGCGATGGTGGTGCCGCCCGGCGCCACCGGCCGCGAGGCCTCCGCGGCGTTCACGGAGGCGAGCGTCTGGGTCCAGCCGGTGTCCGTGTCGAGCACGGCCACGGGCTTGCCGTCCTTGGCCGGGTCGCCCAGCACCTCCTCCCACAGGAAGAAGAGCGGCGCAAGGAACGCATCGACGGGGATGGGGTCGGGCATGGGCAACCTCCCAGGTCGGGTGACGCCTCGAGTCTAGCGGACCGGTCGAGCGAACGCCCCGCCGGATGCCGACACGCGTGCTCGGGATCGCCCGGTAGACTCGGGGTCGCATGGACGCCGCGTCCGCACCCCCCGTCGTCGCCCTCGAAGCCCTCACGAAGCGGTACCGCAGTCCGGGGCACCTCGCCGTCGAGGACCTGACCCTCGACGTCCGCGACGGTGAGATCGTCTGCCTGCTCGGTCCGTCCGGGTGCGGCAAGACGACGCTCCTGCGGCTGATCGCCGGCTTCGAGACGCCCGACGAGGGGCGGGTGCTGCTCGCGGGCCGCGAGGTCGCGGGGCCCAACACCTGGGTCGCGCCCGACCGACGTCGCATCGGCTTCGTCTTCCAGGACTACGCGCTCTTCCCGCACCTCAACGTGCTGCACAACGTCGCCTTCGGCCTCCGCGGCGGGACCCGCGCCGACCGCGAGGCGCGCGCCGCCGAGGTGCTCGACCTCGTCGGCCTGACGATCTTCGCGGGGCGCTTCCCGCACCAGTTGTCGGGCGGGCAGCAGCAGCGCGTCGCCCTCGCGCGGGCGTTGGCGCCCGCGCCGACCGTGCTGCTCATGGACGAGCCCTTCAGCAACCTCGATGCCGCGCTGCGCGGCAGCACCCGCGACGAGGTGCGCGCCATCCTCAAGCGCACCGGCACGACCGCCGTGCTCGTCACGCACGACCAGGAGGAAGCCCTCACCTTCGCCGACCGGATCGCGGTGATGCGCTCAGGGCGGTTGGAGCAGGAGGGCGCCCCCGAGGCCGTCTACCTGCGCCCCCGCACGGCGTTCGTCGCCAGCTTCCTGGGGCGCACCAACCTGCTGCGCGGCGAGGCCTTCGGCGCCCGCGCGCAGACGGGTCTGGGCGACGTGGCGCTCTCCAAGCCGGCCAAGGGCCAGGTGATGCTGTCGGTCCGACCCGAGGCGCTCGCCTTCCGGCCGGGCGGTGAGGGGCTGCCGGTCACCGTGCTGCAGCGCGAGTTCAAGGGGCACGACCTGACCTACACGTGCCAGTCGGCCAGCGACGTGGCGCTGCGGCTGGTCGTGCAGACCACGGCGGACTGCCCGGTGCGCATCGGCGACGTCGTGCCGGTCGCCCTCGACGGCGTCGCCGTGCCCCTCGAGGGGAGCACCGGGCGCACGGCGGTGACCGCGTAGGCGCGCCTCGGCGCTGCCGAACGCCGTGGTAGACCCGCGCATGGTTCCGGACGCGGCCGATGCCCTCCCGCACGCGCGCCGCGCGCCGCCCGCTGGCCCGGTCCGACCGGCCACCCTCGCCATCGCGTTGGGCTCGGTCCTGGGCACCGGTGCGCGCGCGCTCGTCGGCCTCGCGCTCCCGGTCGCGGCGGGCAGTTGGCCGTGGGCGACCTTCGTGGTCAACGCGCTCGGCTCCTTCGTGCTTGGCGCCGTGTTCGGCCGCGCCGACCGCGGCCGCGCGCGCGCATGGCTGCGTGGGCCCGGGTTCACCACCGGCCTCGTGGGCTCGTTCACCACCTTCTCGGCGCTCGCGACCGAAGCGTCGGGGCTCGCCGCCGGCACCGCCGTCGGCTACGCCGCCGCGTCCCTCGCTGCTGGTCTGCTCGCCGTGGCGATCGGGTGGCGCGCCGGCCGGGGGCGACCATGAGCCTCGCGGCGTTCGCGACCGTGCTCCTCGCCGGCGCGGCAGGGGGCGTGGCGCGAGCGTGGGCTTCGTGGGCGGTGGCGCGGGTCGTCGCGCGGCCGCGGGCGGGCACGACCGTGGTCAACCTGGTCGGTGCGTTCCTCGCAGGCATCGTGGCCGGGAGCGTCGCGGGCGACCGCGTGGCCTTCGGCGTCGCGACCGTCGCCGCCGTCGGCTTCTTGGGGGCGTTCACGACCTTCTCGACGTGGATGCTGGAGCTGCACGGGCGCTGGCGCGAGGGCGCGCGGGCGGCGGTCGCGCTCGAGGCGATCGCGACGCTGGCGGCAGGAGCGGCGCTGGCGGCGTGCGGGGCGTGGCTCGTGGCCTGACGCTCGACCCTGGCTCAGCTCGCGTGCGGGGCGTAGGCTCGGCACGATTCGCGAGAGGAGTCCTTCTGTGGTCCAGCCCGAACGCCACTACATGTCGCGCGTCGGGTGGCTGCGCGCCGCCGTCCTGGGCGCGAACGACGGCATCGTCTCCACCGCCAGCCTGGTGTTGGGCGTCGCTGCGGCAGGCACGTCGCAGACGGGCATCCTCGTGGCCGGCGTCGCCGGTCTGGTCGCCGGCGCCATGTCGATGGCGGCCGGCGAGTACGTATCGGTCAGCAGCCAGTCCGACACCGAGCGCGCCGACCTCGCGCGCGAGCGCATCGAGCTCGCCGCGCAACCCGATTTCGAGCGTTCGGAGTTGGCCACGATCTACGTCGAGCGTGGCTTGGAGCCCGACCTCGCCGACCAGGTCGCGCGCGCCCTCACCGAGCACGACGCGCTCGGTGCCCACGCGCGCGACGAGCTCGGGATCTCTGCGGTGCACACGGCGCGGCCCGTCCAGGCCGCGTTCGCCTCGGCCGGGACCTTCGCGGTGGGGGCGGCCCTTCCTCTGCTGTTGGCCCTACTGCTGCCCGGCGCGTGGGTGACGTGGGGCGTCGCCCTCGGTTCGCTCGTGTTCCTGGCGGGGTTGGGCTCCGTATCCGCGCGGACGGGCGGGGCGCCGATGCTGCGCGGCGCGGCGCGGGTGACGCTGTGGGGCGCGCTCGCGATGGCGATCACGGCAGCGATCGGGGCGCTGTTCGGGGTGGCGACGGGATAGGTGGGCTCGGTCCGGCGCCGGCTGCGTCGCTCGAGCGTCGTCCGCACTTCGTGACGCCTCGATGTGCCACTCCGACCGTTTGGAAGCGACACCGCGCACCGTGGGTGCCGGTTCTGCGCCTGGCGTCACCGCGTTCTCGAGCAGTGCGTCGCTTTTGGCGGTACTGCCCGCGAAGACTTAGGGTATCGTCCGCCCACGGCCGCGCTCGGCGGTCCGGAAGGAGCCCGATGCGCCTCACCGACCGCGAGACCGACGGCCTGCTCGTGTTCGTCGCCGCCGAAGTGGCGCGGCGACGGCGCGATCGCGGGCTCAAGCTCAACCACCCGGAATCCGTCGCGCTGATCACCGCCGAGCTGCTTGAAGGCATCCGCGACGGCCGCACCGTCGCCGACCTGATGGCGCACGGCGCCACGATCCTGCGCCGCGACGACGTCATGGAGGGCGTGCCCGAGATGATCCCCGAGATCCAGGTCGAAGGCACCTTCCCCGACGGCACCAAGCTCGTGACCGTCCACGACCCCATCCGATGAGCGGCGAACGAAGGGTGCCCGGCCAGGTCTTCGTCGCCGACGGCGACCTCGAGCTCACCCCCGGCCGCGAGCGGCGCACGCTGCGCATCGACAACCGCGGCGACCGGCCGGTGCAGATCGGCTCCCACACCCACGTCTTCGAGGTCAACCGGGCGCTCGCCTTCGATCGCGAGCGCGCCTATGGCTTCCGCCTCGATCTGCCGGCCGGGACGGCGCTGCGGCTCGAACCCGGCGAGGGGCGCGTCGTGGACTTGGTCGCGTTCGCCGGTGACCGGCGCGTCTACGGGATGTCGGCGCTCACTTCGGGCGACCTCGACGCGCGGCGCGACGCCGCGCTCGCGGCGGCCCGGGAGCGCGGCTTCCTGGTCGAGGAGGACGCGTGAGGCAGTCGCGGCGCGACCACGCGGGCCTGTACGGCCCCACCGCCGGCGACCGCGTGCGGTTGGGGGACACCGACCTGATCGTCGAGGTCGAGCGCGACTTGACGAACCCGGGCGACGAGGCGGTGTTCGGGGGCGGCAAGGTGATCCGCGACGGCCAGGGGCAGTCCCAGCGCAGCCGTGCCCAAGGCACGCCCGACACCGTGATCACCAACGCGCTCGTGCTCGACCACTGGGGCGTCGTCAAGGCCGACGTGGGCATCCGCGACGGCCGCATCGTCGGGATCGGCGCGGCCGGCAACCCCGACGTGATGGACGGCATCCACCCCGCGCTGGCGATCGGGCCCGGCACCGAGATCATCGCCGGCGAGGGCAAGATCCTCACCGCCGGCGGCGTCGACGCGCACATCCACTGGATCAGCCCGCAACAGGCGTGGGAGGCGCTCGCCAGCGGCGTCACCACCATGCTCGGCGGCGGCACCGGCCCGGCGGAGGGGACCAAGGCGACCACCGCCACCCCCGGCGCGTGGCACCTGCACCGCATGCTGCAGGCCGCCGAGGGGTTGCCGGTGAACGTCGGCTTCTTGGGCAAGGGCAACGCCTCGCGCCCCGAGGCGCTCGAGGAGCAGGTCCGCGCCGGCGCGATCGGGCTGAAGCTGCACGAGGACTGGGGCACCACCCCGGCGACGATCGACACCGCGCTCGCGGTCGCCGACGCCTTCGACGTGCAGATCGCGATCCACACCGACACGCTCAACGAATCGGGCTTCGTCGAGGACACGCTGGCGGCCATCCGGGGGCGGACGATCCACACGTACCACTCGGAGGGCGCGGGCGGCGGACACGCCCCCGACATCCTGCGCGTGGTGGGGGCGGCCAACGTCCTCCCCTCCTCGACCAACCCGACGATGCCCTTCACGGTGAACACCCTCGAGGAGCACCTCGACATGCTCATGGTGTGCCACCACCTGAGCCGGCAGGTGCCCGAGGACGTCGCCTTCGCGGAGTCGCGCATCCGCGCGGAGACCATGGGGGCCGAGGACGTGCTGCACGACCTGGGCGCGATCAGCATGATCGCCTCGGATTCGCAGGCGATGGGGCGGGTCACCGAGGTGATCGCGCGCACCTGGCAGACCGCCCACCACATGCGTGGCCAACGCGGCCCGCTCCCGGGCGACGACGCGCGCCGCGACAACGCGCGCGCCAAGCGCTACGTCGCCAAGTACACGATCAACCCGGCGATCGCCCACGGCCTCTCGGAGCACGTGGGGTCGGTCGAGGTCGGCAAGCTCGCCGACCTGGTGCTCTGGCACCCCGCGTTCTTCGGGATCAAGCCCGACCTGATCGTCAAGGGGGGCCAGATCATGGCGGCGGCGATGGGGGCGCCGAGCGCCTCGATCCCCACGCCCGAACCCGTGCGGTACCGCCCGATGTTCGGGCACTTCGGGCAGGCGCTGTCGCACGCCTGCGTGCACTTCGTGTCGGGAGCCTCCCTCGACGGCGGGCTCCCCATCGGCCTCACCCGCGCGACGCTGGCCGTGCACGGCACCCGCGACGTGACCAAGCGCGACATGGTGCACAACGACGCACTGCCGGTGGTGGACGTGCACCCCGAGACCTACCGGGTGCGCGTCGACGGCGAGGACGTGACCAGCGAGCCGGCCACCCGGCTCCCACTGGCGCAGCGCTACTTCTTGTTCTGACGCCATGGAGGCGCGCGTGCCCGACCCGATCCGCATCGACACCCTCCGCCCCCGGGACCCCGGCGTGCGCACGGTCGTGCCGCTCCCGATGACCGCCGACGATCGCCGCCGCGTACGGCGCCGCCTCGATACCGGCGACGGCACGGTGTTGGAGCTCGCGCTCGCCACCGGCACCGTCCTCGGCGTCGGCCAGGTGCTCTACGCCACTGCAGCGACGGCCTACGTGGTCGCGGCCGCCGACGAGCGGGTGATCGTGGTCCGTCCGCGCGACCTCGCCGAAGCGGCGCGCGTCGGCCACCTGATCGGCAACCTGCACCGCGACCTCGACGTCGAGGACGACGGCACGCTGGTCGCGCTCCACGACGCCCCGCTCGAAGCACGCCTGCGCGCCGCGGGCTACGACGCCGTGGTCGCCCTCCGCCCCTTCCGCGGGCGCGCGCCGGGCGAGCACGCCCACTGACCGTGGACGACGGCGCCTGGCTCCGGCTGCTGCAACTCCACGACACCGCGCTGCCCGTGGGCGCCTTCGCGCACTCCAACGGCCTCGAGGCCTACGCCCAACGCGGCATGCGCCCGCCCGAGCTCGAGGCCTGGCTGCGCGCGCAACTCGCCTACGGCTTCGGCCGCCTCGACCTGGCCGCAGTGGCGCTCGCCTGGTCGGCCGACGACGGGGACGCGCTCGCGGCGCTCGACGGCGAACTCGACGCCTGGAAAGGCGTCCCGAACCTCCGCGCCACCAGCCGCGCGCTGGGCCGGCGCACCCACGCGCTCGCGGCGAAGCTGTGGCCGGAGCGCGTCGTCCGCCTGCCGGCCCGCGTCCCGACCGGCCACCACGCGACCGTGCTCGGGGCGTGGTCGCGGGCGCTCGACCTGCCCCGGCGACCGACGCTGCTCGCCGCCGGCCAAGGACTGGTAGCGGCCGCGCTCGCCGCGGCCACCCGCTGCCTGCCGCTCGGACCCGAACGCGCGCAGGCGCTGCTGGTGGCGTTGCAGCCCGACGTGGCCGCGGCCGCCGCGCGCATCGACGCGGACCCCGCGGCCTCGCTCTGGTCGGCCACGCCGGGCGCCGACCTGCGCGCGCACGAGCAGACGGCGCTGGTCACCCGGCTGTTCGAATCGTGAGGGCGCGGCCCGCGCGCCATGAGAGGAGGTCGCCCCCATGCGACCCGTGAAGATCGGCATCGGCGGCCCGGTGGGCTCCGGCAAGACCGCGCTACTGGACACCCTGTGCAAGCGGCTGCGCGACCGCTACCAGCTGGCGGTGATCACGAACGACATCTACACCGACGAGGACGCCGCGTTCCTCACCCGCTCCGGCGCGCTCGCCCCCGAGCGCATCCGCGGGGTGCGGACCGGCGGCTGCCCGCACACCGCCATCCGCGAGGACACCAGCCTCAACCAGGAGGCCGTCGACGCGATGAGCGCGGCGTTCCCCGACCTCGACCTGCTGTTCGTGGAGTCGGGCGGCGACAACCTCGCGGCGTCGTTCAGCCCCGACCTCGTCGACGTCAGCATCTACGTGGTCGACGTCTCCGGCGGCGACAAGGTCCCGCGCAAAGGGGGCCCGGGCGTCACCCGCAGCGACCTGCTGGTGATCAACAAGATCGACCTGGCGCCCTACGTCGGCGCCGACCTGAGCGTGATGGAGCGCGACGCCCGCGCCCAGCGCGGCGACCGGCCACAGGCATTCACTGACCTCAAGCACGGCGTGGGCGTCGACGACGTGCTCCGCTGGATCGTCGAGGACGTGCTGTTCGAGGCGGTCGCGCGCTGACCGACGCCGCCTCCGGGTACCTGCGCCTGCGGTTCGCCGCCGGACCGCACGGGACCGTGCTCGCCGAACAGGCGTCGCGGGCGCCGCTGCGCTGCGTCCGGCCGTTCGCGCTCGCCTCGGGCGAGGCGGTGCTGCAGGTGCTGCACGTGGGACCCGGGGTGATGGCGGGCGACCGCCTGGAACTCGACGTCGACGTTGGTGCGGGCGCGCACGTGGTGGTCGTGGCGCAGGCGGCCACCAAACTTCACGCCATGGAGCCGCCGGGCGTGGCGGAGCAGCGCGTGCGGCTGCGGGTGGCGGCCGGCGGGCGGCTGGAGTTCCACCCGGGCCTGACGATCCCCTACGCGGGCAGCGCCTTTCGCCAGTCCGTCGAGGTCGACCTGGAGGAGGGCGCGGCGTTCGCCTGGTTCGAGCGCTGGTCGGCGGGTCGCGTCGCGCGCGGCGAGCGCCACGCCTACCGCCACGCGTCGAGCCGGCTGCGCGTGCGCGTCGGCGGCGTCCCGGTCCACGCCGACGCGCTCGAGCTCGACCCGGCGACGGCCGCCGGTCCCGGGCTCTTCGAGGGGCACGCCTACGCGGCGAGCGGCGTGTTCGTGGGCGGCGGCGACCCCGGCCTGACCTCGTTTTCCGTTCGCGACGGCGTGACCGCCGCCGCGTACCCGGTAGGTCCGGAGCGCTGGGCCGCCCGCGCGCTCGCCGACGACAGCGTGGCCCTGCGCAACGCGGTGCTTGGGTGGTCGACGGCCTGGCGCGC
>JAGXHO010000019.1 GCA_024636105.1 Trueperaceae bacterium
ACGCCAACCCGAGGGCATCGAACCCGGGAGCCGCGAGCGCAGCGGCGATCCCGGCGAAATCGAAGCGCCCGGTTGCGCCGTAGGTGAGCGCGATCCCGTACACGAGGATCGCCGAGGCGAAGGCGCCGAGCAGGAAGTACTTCATGCCCGCTTCCTCGCCGGCGCGCGAACCCTCGCGCCAGGCGGCGAGCACGTACATCGCCAGCGACAGGATCTCGAGGCCGAGCAAGAGGACGATCAGGTTGCCGGCCGAGGCCATGGTCACGGCGCCGGCGGTGGCGAGCAGCAGGAGCGGGAAGAACTCGGGTTGATCGAGCTGGAGACGACGAACGTGGCCGTCGGCCGCGAGCATCGCCAGCGCCGCCCCTACCAGGATCACGATCGTCAGGGCACCGCCGAGGCCGTCGCCCAGGTAGGAGCCGCCGAGCGCTTGCGTGCCCCGGCCTTCGGCGACCGCGGTCATGAAGGCCGCCACGGCCAGCACGAGCGCCGACAGGACGCCGACCAGCGCCAACGACCCGAGGGCGCCGCGATCGCGGTTGAAGACGCCGAAGAGGAGCGCCACCGCCGCGAACGCGACGAGCACGATCATCGGCGCGAGCGGCATCAGGTCACCGATCACGGGGGGCAGCGTCACCGTGCACCTCCAGTGGCCATGGCGGCCGCATCCGGTGGAGGCGCCGCCGCGGCGTCGACGACCGCAGCGTCGAGCGCTTCGGGCGGACCCGCCACGATCGCCGCGCGCGCGCTCACCACGTCGGCTTCGAAGGTGACCAGCTGCGCCGCCGGAGCGAGGCCGAGCCACAGCGTGGTCGCGACGATGGGCGCCAGGACGGCGATCTCGAGCGGGCTCAGGTCGGCGACCCGGACCTTGGACTCACCCTGGTACAGGCGCTGGTACAGGTTCACGCCCAGGACGCCCGCAGCGATGACCGCGACGACCGCGAACGCCGCGGCGGCCGGGCTGGCCGCGAAGGCGCCGAGGAGCGCCAGGAACTCGCCCGGGAAGTTGGCCAGGCCGGGCACGCCGATGCTGGCGAACAGGACCAGGAGCGAGACCGCGGCGAGCGCCGGCGCTCCTTTGGCGAGGCCGCCGTAGGCGTCGAGGTCGAAGCTCCCGCGGCGCGCGTGGAGCATGCCGCTGATCAGGAACAGGCCGCCGGTCGTCGCCATCTGCGCCATCAGGAGCGCCATGGCGCCGCTCTGACCGGCGAGGTGCAGCGAGAACAGCCCCAGCGCGACCACGCCCATGTGGGAGAGCGACGCGTAGGCGAGGACGCGCTTGAGGTGGACGTGGCGCGTCGCGATCACGGCGCCGTAGACGGCCGTGAACGCGCCGAGCGCCATGCCGAACGGGGCGAGCGCGGTGGCTCCGTCGGGCAGGAGCGGGATCGCCCACGCGAACAAGCCGAAGCCGCCGACCTTGTAGAGCGTGCCGGCGGTGTCGGCCGCGCCCGAGGGGTGGTTCTGCTCGGCGACGTCGATCATCCAGGCGTGCAGCGGGAAGATCGGCAGCTTGACCGCGAACGCGAAGGCGAACGCCGCGAAGATCCAGCTCTGGGTGAGCGGGTCGAGTTGGGGCGTGGCGGCGAGCAACTCCTCGAAGCGGTACCCGGCGGCGCCCGAGAGCGGGCGCAGGGCGAGCAGGCCGATGAGCATCACGAACGAGCCGGCGATGGCGTACAGCAGGTACTTGACCAGCGCAGCGCGCCGGTGGATCAACCCCCAGCCGCCGAGGAGCATGAGGGCCGGCAGCAGGGTCACCTCCCAGAACACGTAGAACAGGATCAAGTCGCGCGCGAGGAAGATCCCCGCCAGGCCCGCGAGGGTGGCGAGCAGGGCCGCGAGGAAGCGATGCGGCGCACGCTCGACGCGCATGCCGGCCCACAGCACCGTCGGCAGCATCACGAGCGCCGCGACGCGGAAGAGCACGCCGCCCGCCCCGGTCGCGTCGAGCGCGATCCAGGCGCCGAGCGTCGGGATCCACGGCAGGTCGAGCCGCCCACCGGGTCCGTCGGCCAGGACCGCGAGCACGAGGGTCGCCGCGACGCCGAGCACGGCGAGCGGCAGGTGGACGGCGCGCCGGGGCGCGAGCAGCAGCGCGACCGCGACGGCCATCGGTACGAGGACGACCAGAGCCGCGATCACGAGCGACCTCCCACGTTGGCGACGGTCGCCGCCACGATCACCACGAGCGCGGCGAGCCCGACGAACATGGCCAGCGCGTACAGGCGGACGAAGCCCGATTGCCAGGCCGCGACCAGGCGCCCCACCCAGGTGGCGGTGGTGACTCCGGCGGCGATGCCTTTGTCGAGCAGATCGCGATCACCGATGGCGAGGCCGGCGGCCACGCCCTCGGCGGGTTCGACGATCGTCGCGTGGTACGCGGCGTCGAAGCCGAGCCCCGAGCGCGCCGCGGCGCCGAACGCCCCACCGCCGACGCGGGCGCCGAGCGCACCCTTGCCGCGCTCGTACACCCACCAGCCGGCCGCGAGGCCGACCGCCGCGGCGAGGACCGAGGCGGCGACGAGCAGCCACTCGAGCCACAGCGCCGGGTGCGCCAGCACCCCATCGCCCAACGAGGGCGCCAGCCACGGATCGATCGCGTTCGGGAAGGCGAAGGCCGGGAGCCCGACGTAGCCGCCGATGATCGCCAGGACCGCCAGCACGACGAGCGGAAGGGTCATGGTGCGCGGGCTCTCGTGGACCCGCGCGTGGGCCTCCTTGGCGCCGCGCGCCTCGCCGCAGAAGACGAGGTGGTACCAGCGGAACATGTAGAAGGCGGTCGCGGCGGCGGTCGCGAGCAGGACGAAGAACAGCACCTTGCCGCCGTAGTCCTCGAGCAGCGTCGAGCCCCAGGCACCGGCGAGGATCGCGTCCTTGCTGAAGAAGCCCGACAGCAGCGGGACGCCGGCGATCGCCAGGGTCGCGATCAGGGCGGTGGTGCCGGTGAGCTTCATGCGCACGCCCAGCCCGCCCATCCGGCGCACGTCCTGTTCACCGCCCAGCGCGTGGATCACGGAACCGGCGGCGAGGAACAGCAGCGCCTTGAAGAAGGCGTGCGTGACCACGTGGAACACGCCGGCCGCGTACGCCCCCGCACCGACGGCGACGAACATGAAGCCGAGCTGGCTGATCGTGGAGTACGCCAGGATGCGCTTGACGTCGGTCTGCGCCATCGCGGCGATCGCCGCGACGAGGGCGGTGAGCGCCCCGACCCAGGCCACGACCGCGGACGCTTCGGGCGTCATCGCGTAGAGCGGGCTCAGGCGCGCGATCAGGTAGACGCCGGCGGTCACCATGGTCGCCGCGTGGATCAGCGCCGAGACCGGGGTGGGGCCCGCCATGGCGTCGGGCAGCCAGACGTGGAGCGGCAGCTGCGCGCTCTTGCCGGTGGCGGCGAGCAGGTAGAGCAGCCCGATCGTGCCCAGCACGCCGGCGCCGAACGCGTACGTGCCGGCGGCCGCGTTGACCTCGGCGATCGTCAGGGTGCCGAAGGTGGTGGCGACCAGGAAGCTCGCGAGCAGGAAGCCGGCGTCGCCGATCCGGTTGACGATGAACGCCTTGCGGCCGGCGTCGGCGTTCGCCTTCTGGCGGTACCAGAAGCCGATCAGGAGGAACGAGCAGACGCCCACGCCCTCCCAGCCGACGAAGAGCAGCACGAGCGAGTCCGCCAGCACCAGGATCGCCATCGAGGCGACGAACAGGTTCAGGAGCGCGAAGTAGCGCGCGTACCCGTCGTCGGCGTGCATGTAGCCGATCGAGTAGACGTGGATCGCGAGGCCGACGCCGGTGATCACCAACAGGAAGGTGGCCGACAGCGAGTCGATCATGAAGCCGACCGAGAGGTCGAGGCCGGCGACCGGCATGAAGGGCCAGAGGGTCACGCCCACGCCGGCCTCGCGGCCCACCAGCCCGAACGAGGCGATCAGGGCCAACGCGAAGGCGCCGGCGACCGCCGCGGTCGCGATCAGGCCGGGCAGCGGCTCGCGCAGCTTGCGGCCGAACAGGCCGTTGACCAGCGCGCCGAGGAGCGCCAGGGCGGGCGCGAAGGCCGCCCAGGCGACGGGATCGTTCCAGTCCACGCTCACAAGCGCACCTCCGCGAGGCCGTCGACGTCGGTGCTGCGGCGATCGCGGAAGATCGCGACCAGGATGCCCAGGCCCACCGCCACCTCGGCGGCGGCGACGGCCAGGATCACGAACACGGCGGTCTGACCGCTCATGCCGACGAGCGTGCCGGCCCCCGCCCAGTGGCGGGCGTAGGCGACCAGCGCCAGGTTGGCGGCGTTGAGCATGAGCTCCACGCACAGGAAGACCAGGATCGCGCTGCGGCGGGTCAGCACGCCCACGGCGCCGATCGCGAACAGCACGGCCGAGAGCGCGACGTAGGCTTCGGTGGGCGCGTTCACGAGCGGCCGCCGGAACCGAGCGCGCGTCCGCCGTCGGTGGCGCCGTGCGCGGGACGTGCGCCGTCGGGTTGGGGCGCGGGGGCGCCGTGCGCGGTCTGGGCGCGGCGCTGCACGAGCGCCACCGCACCGACGACGCCCGTCAGGAGCAGGACCCCCACCAGGTGGAAGGCGAGCAGGAAGTCGCCGAAGAGCACGTCGCCGATCGCGCCCGCGCCCCCACCGTCGAGGGCGGCGCGCACGACGTCGGCGTCCCCGAGCGGCCGTCCTTCGAGGAGCACGGCGACGGCGA
The DNA here is from genome assembly GCA_024636105.1 of Trueperaceae bacterium. Next base: position 4,701 of record JAGXHO010000019.1, read on the forward strand.
CCGCGGCGGCCACGACGACGCCGGCCGCGTAGGCGACCCAGCGCAGCCCCGGGAGCGATCGCTTGGGGCCGGTCACGTCGCCGACGTTGAGCAGCATGATCACGAACAGGAACAGCACCATGATCGCGCCGGCGTAGACGATCACCTGCACCGCCGCGAGGAAGTGCGCTTGCAGCGTCACGTAGGTGACCGCCAGCGCGAGGAGCGTGCCCACGAGCGCGAGCGCCGCGTGGACCGGCTGCCGCAGCAGCACGACCCCGAGCGCGCCCACGATCATGACGGTGGCGAGCAAGGCGAAGCCGATCATCCCTCCTCCACCCCCTCGAGCTCGACGCGGTGGCCGGCGGTGAAGCCGAGCCGTACGTCGGTGCCCTTCTTGGCCGCCTCGCGCCGCTGCCACTTGCCGCCGGTCACGCCGACGAGCATGTCGTCCTTGCCGTACACGAAGTCCTGGTACTTGAAATCCGCGAGCTCGAACTCGTGCCCGAGCACGACGGCTCCGGTGGGGCAGGCCTCTTCGCACATGCCGCAGAAGATGCAGCGGAGCATGTTGATCTCGTAGATCGAGGCGTAGCGCTCGCCCGCGGACGTCGGGTCGGCCGGGTCGTTCTCGGCGGCCTCGACGTAGATCGCGTACGCGGGGCAGGCGGCGGCGCACAGGCTGCAACCGATGCACTTCTCGAGCCCGGTGTCGGGGTGCCGGAGCAAGTGGTGCCGGCCCCGGAAGCGCGCCGCGATCTGCGCGCGCTGTTCGGGATACTGGACGGTCACCGGCTTCTTGAACAGGTGCCCAAGCGTGACGCCCATACCTTTGGCGATCTCGAGCACGCTCACGGATGGCCTCCTAGGAGAGGGATGCTGGGGGCGCGATCAGAGCACAAACGCGATCACCGCCCCGGTAAGGAGCGCAGCGCCGAGGGCGATCTCGAACAGCCAGATCCACCCGAAGCGCATGAGCTGGTCGTACCGGAAACGCGGCAGGGTCGCGCGCAACCAGATGAACAGGAACATGAAGATCGCCATCTTGGCGACGAGCCAGACGATGGGCCACTCGGAGATGCCGGGGATCACCGGGTCCAGGAAGGCGGGGCCCTTGTACCCCCCCAAGAAGAGCGTGCTGATGAAGGCCGAGGCCGTCATCATGTTCACGTACTCCGCCATCTGGTAGAGCGCCCACTTGATGCTCGAGTACTCGGTCAGGTAGCCGGCGACGATCTCCTGCTCGGCTTCGGGAAGATCGAACGGGGTGCGGTTGACTTCCGCGATGCCGCTGATCAGGAAGGTGACGAAGGCGACCGCGAGCGGCGCCCACAGCCAGGGGCTGACCGACCAGACGTTGAACTCGACGATCTGCCGCAGGTTCAGCGTGCCCGCGATCATGATGATCGAGAGCACGGAGAGGCCGAGGCCGAGCTCGTAGCTGATGATCTGCGCGGCGGAACGCAGGGAACCGAGCAGCGCGTACTTGCTGTTCGAAGCCCAACCGCCGAGGAAGATCCCGTAGACCCCCATCGAGGTCGCGGCCAGCACGTACAGCAAGCCGACGTCGAGGTCGGCGATCCATGGATCGAGCCCGAAGAGGCTGCCGGCAGGGCCGGCCGGGATCGCGCCGAAGGCCGCCAGCGCGAAGGTGATCGAGATCGCCGGCGCCAACACGTAGACGAACTTGTCGGCAGCGCTGGGCGTGATGTCCTGCTTGAAGATCGACTTGAGCGCATCGGCGATGGGTTGCAGGAGCCCGAACGGACCGGTGCGGTTGGGGCCGTAGCGGTGCTGCATGCGCCCGAGCAGCTTGCGCTCGATGAGCGTCATGTAGGCGAACACGCCCAGCAGCGCCACGCACATCGCGAGCGCCTTGAGGAAGACGACCCAGAGCGCCTCCATCAGGCGACCTGCAACGCCCGACGCTCGACGGCGACCTTCGCGAGATCGACGTAAGCCGGACCGACCGGCTCGTCGGGGGTGGCGGGAACGGTCGCGAGGCCCTCGGGCACGGCCTCGCTCACGTCGACGACCAGGGTGCGGCGGACGCGGTCGACCGGCACGGTCACCACGTCGCCAGCGTGGACGCCGGCGCGGGCAGCGTCCTTGGGATGGACGCGCAACTTGAGGCCACCGGTCGCCGCCAGCAGGTGCGGGTTCCGGTCGAGCACCTCGGGGCGCACCATGGTGGGCACCCGGAGGCCGCCGCTCGCCGGTGCCGCAGGCGCGGACGCGACGGTCGCCCTCGGCGCCCCGCCGTGCCGCTTGTGCGGCAGCATCGCGCCCAGGTCGGGCAGCGCGTCGAGGTCGACGCCGACCGACTTCTTGAGCCAGCGCCGGGCGCTGCGCACGCTGCGCCCTTCGAGGCGGGTCCCGAGCGCCTCACCGAGCGCCTTGACGACCCCGGTCAGGTCGGTGGCCTCGCCGTTGTCGACCGGCGAGGCGCGCACGGGGAGCATGCGCCCCTCGAGGTTGACGACCGTGCCCTCCTTCTCGTACCCGGTCGCCGCCGGCAGCACCACGTGCGCGAGCTCGGCGGTCGCCGTGCGGAAGGCCGTATGGACGACCAACAGATCGAGCCCCAAGAGGCGCTCGGCGACCACCGCATCCACGGCGGGATCGAGGTTGGAGAGCAGCAGCGCCTTGGCATCGCCGCCGAGCATGCCGGCGTAGCCGTAGCGCGCGTGGCTCGGTGCAACGCCGATCGCTTCGAGCCCATGGCTGTTGGCCATCGGTCCGAGCGGCATCGGCTTGGCGCCGACCGCGCGGCAGAACGCGTAGGCGGCGGCGGTCGCCTCGGAATCGGCGAGCACCCACCCGCCCAGGACCACCACGGCGCTCTTGGCCGCGGTGAGGCCGGCGACGGCCGCGCGCGCGACGTCGAGCGGCATGCCCAACGCGTTCGCGTCGGGCGTCGCGTCGACGTCCTCGGCGAGCATCGTGAGCGCCCGGAAGAGCGCCGCTTCGCCGTTGGCGGGGTACGTGGCGGCGCGGGCGGCGAAGCGCATGAGGTCGACGCGGTACGGCGCTGCGACGGTGAGGATGGCGGTGCGGCGCGGCATGCGCTCCTTGAGCCGCAGGTCGGCGATCGGCGCGCCGTGGGCGAACAGCGGTGCGGGCGCGACCCCCTTGAGCGCGTCCTTGATGCGCAGGTCGACGATCGGCACCTCTTCGGTGGCGTCGCCGACGACGAAGATCCCGTCGGCCGTGGCGAGCTCCTCGAGCTTGGCGTTGCCGCTCGGGGCGATCACGCCGCCCGCGGGGCGCGGCGCGTGGTCGAGCCGGCCGGAGCCGAAGTGGTCGGCGAGCGCGCGCGCCGCGACCCCTTCCTCGAGCGTGGCGTCGGCGCGGAGCGCGATGGCGACGTCCTTGCCCGCGATCCCCTCGAGCCGGCCGCGCACGACGGCCATCGCCTCGGCCCACGTGGCCTCGACGAGCTCGTCGCCTCGGCGCACGAGCGGCCGCCGCACCCGATCGGGGGCGTCGGAGAACTCGTGGCCGAAGCGGGTGCCGTCGTCGATCCAGGTTTTGTTGACCTGCGGGTGGTGGCCCGCCTTGATGCGCTCGACGCGGCCGGTGCGGGCGTCGACGACGATCGCGCTGCCCGACGCGTCGTCGACGCTGGTGGTCGCGGTGTGGGCGTACTCCCAGTTGCGGCCCCGGAAGCGGCTGGTGGCGTCGAGCAGGGCGCCGACCGGGCAGATGTCGGTGATGTTGCCGGTGAAGTTGCTGGGGAGCCCGTCCTCGAGCGTACCGATGTACGTGTGGCCGCCGCGCTCGATGAAGTCGAGCACCTCGTCGCCGGGCACTTCCTCGAAGTAGCGCACGCAGCGCTTGCAGTGGATGCAGCGCTCCCGGTCGAGCGTGATCAGGTCGGAGAGCGCGTGGTGCTTCTCCTGGTGGCGCTTGTCGAACTCGAACCGCGAATGGCCGGTGCCGTACTCGTAGGCGCGGTCCTGCAGCTCGCAGGCGCCCCCCTTGTCGCAGGTGGGGCAGTCGAGCGGGTGGTTGATGAGCGTGAACTCGATCATCCCGTTCTGAGCGTCCTTGACCTGCTCGGTGCGGGTGTCGATGACCATGCCCTCCATGACCGCGGTCGTGCAGGTGGCCATGAGGTTCGGGAACCAGAAGACCTTGGGCTCGCCGGTGGCCTCGTCGAGGATCCACGAGCCGTCTCGGTCCTTGCGCGGGGCGCCGACCTTGGCGAGGCACATGCGGCAGGCGCCGATGGGCGACATGTACTCCTGCGAGCAGAAGTAAGGGACGTCGCTGCCGGCCGCGAACACCGCGTCGATCGCGCTGGTGCCCGGGGCGAGGTCGAGCGCGAAGCCGTCGACGACGACCTTCATTCCGCCCACCGCGACGTCGTCGGGTACATGGGCGCGCCCGTGTCGACCAGGTGCACGTACTCGTGCCGGAAATGCAGGAACGAGGCGGCCACCGGCATCGCGCAGGCGTCGGCGAGCGGGCAGAACGCAGTCCCGCGGAGGTTGCGCACCATCTCCTCCATCAGCGTGAGGTCCTCGCGGGTGCCGAGCCCGGCGAGGAGCTTCTGGTACATCTTCGGCAGCCAGGTGGCGACGCCCTCGCGGCAGGGCGTGCACTTGCCGCAGGACTCGTGGGCGTAGAAGCGGACGACGTTGTACATGGCGTCGACCATGCACTTGGATTCGGGCAGCACGATCACGCCGCCGGTGCCGAGCATGGTGCCGGCCTTGGCCATCGAGCCGTAATCCATCGGGAGGTCGAGGTTCACATCGGTCCACGGGAGCATCGGCGTGCTCGAGCCGCCAGGGATGAACGCCTTGGCCGGCTCGGTGGGGCCGCCGCCGAGATCGAAGATCAACTCGCGGAAGGTCGCCCCCATCGGGAGCTCGTACACGCCGGGGCGTCGGACCGGGCCGGAGAGCTGGTAGAGCTTGGTCCCCTTGCTGTCGTCGGTGCCCATGCCGGCGTACCAGGCGGCGCCCTTCGCGATGATGTGCACCGCGCTGGCGAAGCTCTCGACGTTGTTGATCGTGGTGGGTCGGCCGTACACGCCGGCCTGCGCCGGGAACGGCGGTTTGAGGCGCGGGTTGGCGCGCAACCCCTCGAACGAGTTCATCAGCGCCGTCTCCTCGCCGCAGATGTAGGCGCCGGCACCGCGGTGGAGGATCAGGTCGAAGTCGAAGCCCGAGCCGAGGACGCCGGTACCGAGGACGCCCGCGGCGCGGGCCTCGTCGATCGCTGTCCGACAACGCTCGTACGCGTGGTAGTACTCGCCACGCACGTACAGCACACCGATCGTGGCGCCGATCGCGTAACCGGCGATGATCATGCCCTCGATCACCTGGTGCGGGTCGTCCTCGAGGAAGTAGCGGTCCTTGAAGCTGCCCGGCTCGGACTCGTCGGCGTTGCACACGATGAAGCGCTGGCGATCGTCGACCGGCGGCATGAACGACCACTTGAGACCGGTCGGGAAGCCTGCGCCGCCGCGGCCGCGCAGGCCGCTCGCCTTGACCTCGTCGACCACCTGCACCGGCGTCATGGTCGTGAGCGCCTTGGTGGCAGCCGCGTAGCCGCCGTGGGCGCGGTAGGCGTCGAGGGTGTGCGCACCAGCCACGCCCACGTGCTTGTAGAGCGTGACCTCGAAGCGCGGATCGAAGCGGCTCGTGATGGGTTTGGGGCGGTCCGCCACCGTGGTCACGCGGCGCCTCCTTCGGCGCGCTCGGCCTTCTCGGTGCCGGCGTTGTCGCCGCCCCGCTCGCGGGTCGGCTCGGGAAGCTCGTCGCGACGCATCGCCTCGAGCAGCGCGTCGACGCGCGAACGGGTGACGCGCTCGAAGTAGGCGTCGTTGACCTGCAGCACCGGGGCGGTGCCGCAGGAGCCGAGGCACTCGACGTTCTGGATCGAGAAGCGCCCATCGGCGCCGGTCTCGCCGTTCACCAGACCGGTGCGCTCGCACAAGTGGGCGTACAGCTCGTCGGCCCCGGCGAGCGCGCAGGAGAGCGTGCGGCACACCTGCAGGTGGTACTTGCCGACCGGATGCTCGTGGTAGGTGCTGTAGAAGCTCATGACGCCCTTGGCCTCGGTGGCCGTGACGCCGACGATGGCGGCGATCTCCTCGAGGCGGGCCTCGGCCACGTGGCGCTCGGCGCGCTGCACTTCCCATAGCAGCGGCATGAGGGCGCTGCGGCGCCCGTATTCGGGATAGCGGCCGAGGACCTCGGCGAGCAGCTCCGGCTTGTCCTCGAAGAAGGGGCGAAGGACGGGGAGTTCGGCCATGGCGCTCACTTGTCGACGTCCCCGAGGACGGGGTCGAGGCTGGCGATGTTGACGACCATGTCGGCGAACAGACCGCCGACGCAGGCGGGTTCGAGCGACTGCAGGTTGACCAAGCTGGGCACGCGCACCTTGACGCGGTACGGCATCGATCCGCCATCGCTGACCAGGTGGTAGCCGAGCTCGCCGCGCGCCGATTCGGTCGCGACGTACGCCTCGCCGCGCGGCGGGTGGAAGCCCTCGGTGACGAGCTTGAAGTGGAAGATGACGGCCTCCATCGAGGTCTCGAGCTCCTGGCGCGGCGGGAGGCTGATGCGCCGGTCCGGGTCCTTCACCGGGCCGGGCTCGAGGCGGTCGAGCGCCTGCCGCACGATCCTCAGGCTCTGCTCCATCTCGAGCATGCGCATTGAGAAGCGCGCATGGGCGTCGCCCGCGGTGCTCGTAGGCACGTCGAAGTCGTAATCGGCGTAGCCCGAGTAGGGGGCGGCCTTGCGCTGGTCGAGCGGCACCCCGCTGGCACGCAGCGACGGACCGGTCAGCCCGTGGGCGATGGCGACGTCGCGCGGGATGACCCCCACCCCCTGGGTGCGACCCGTGTAGATCGGGTTCTTGGCGAACAGCGTCGCGTACTGGTCGATCATCTTGGGGAAGCCGTCCAGGAACGCGCGCGTCTTGGCCTCGAAGCCCTCAGGCAAGTCCTGGTACAGCCCGCCCACCCGGAAGTAGCCGTAGTTCATGCGCACGCCGGAGACCATCTCGAGCAGGTCGAGGATCTGTTCGCGCTCGCGCATCGTGTAGAAGAAGAGCGTCAGCGCCCCCATATCGAGGATGCCGGTCCCCATGAACAAGAGATGGCTCGCGATGCGGTTGAGTTCGACCAGGATCACGCGGGCCCGTTGGGCCCGTTCCGGCACCTGCGCGTCGAGCAGCTGCTCGGCGGCGAGCACGTAGGCGAACTCGTGCCCGAAGCCGTGCGCGTAGTCCATGCGGTTCGGGTACGTGACGACCTGCTGGTACGTGCGGTACTCCATCGTCTTCTCGAAGCCGCTGTGGAGGTACCCCACCTGCGGCGTCAAGCGGACGATGCGCTCGCCGTCGAGGTCGACGACCAGCCGCAGCACCCCGTGGGTGCTCGGGTGCTGCGGACCGACGTTGATGCGCATGAGCTTGGTCTCGAACTCGCCGCTCCGCTCGCGGCCGAGCTCCTCGATGGCGTAGCCGGTGCGTTCGAGCGTCACGCGTCGCCTCCGTTTTCGACGGCGCCACCGTCGTCGCTGGGCACGAGCGCGTTCGACGTCACCCCGCGCCGGGCGCCGCCCACCCAACCGGTGCGCCCGCTCGACACGCCGATCATGCCGGCGCGGAAGGCGGCGGGATCGAGGAAGCGGCCTTCGTTGAACAGCGTCGGCGACTCGCCGATCGGGAAGTCCTTGCGCAGCGGATGCCCTTCGAAGTCTTCGGGGGTGACCAACTTGCGCAGGTCGGGGTGCCCTTCGAAGGCGATCCCGTAGAGATCGTAGACCTCCCGCTCCATGAACCCGGCCGCCGGCCAGAGGTCGGTGACCGTGGGCAGCGCGACCTCGTCGTCGACGTGCACGCGCAGCCAGCAGCGCTCGTTCGCGTCGATCGAGTGCACGTGGTACGTGACCGAGAAGCGCGGCCCACGATGCTGCGGGTACGTGAGCCAGTCGATACCGAAGACGTCGAGGAGCAGGTCGAAGCCCTGCTCGCGGGCCACGCCCGCAGCGTCGTGGAGCGCGCCGGGAGCGACCACGAAGTACGCCCCGGCCGGTTGGTCGAGGCGCTGGGCGCCGAGCGGGGCGAGCGCGTCGCCGAGGGCCTGGACCCGAGGTCCGACGCGCGGTGCGGGGATGCCGGCGGCGCTCACCGCGACCACCCCTCCACCATCGGCAGTTCGACGCCCTGCTGGTCGAAGGCCTCGCCGCGCACCTTCTTCTGGAGCTGCATCACCGCGTAGATCAGCGCCTCCGGACGCGGCGGACAGCCCGGAACGTAGATGTCGACGGGGACGACCGAATCGACGTTCTGGACGATCGCGTAGTTGTTGAACATGCCGCCCGAGCTGGCGCAAGCGCCCATCGAGATCACCCATTTCGGGTCGGGCATCTGCTCGTAGACGCGCCGCATCACCGGCGCCATCTTCTTGCTCAGGCGCCCGGCGACGATCATCACGTCCGCCTGGCGCGGGCTCGCGCGGAAGACCTCGGAACCGAAGCGCGCCATGTCGTTGCGAGCGTTGGTCGACTGCATCATCTCGATGGCGCAGCAGGCCAGGCCGAACGTGGCCGGCCAGAGGCTGTTCGAGCGCCCCCAGGCGACGAGCCTGCCGAGCGTGCTGAAGAGGATGCCATCCTTCTCCAGCTCCATGACGTCCTTCTCGAAGAGGTTGTCGCGGGCCACGTCAGCTCACTTCCATCGCAGGACGCCCTTGCGCAGCACGTAGACGTAGCCGACGCCGAGGATCGCCACGAAGAGGATGGCTTGGACGAACAGGAACTGCGGCGCCATGCCGAAGCGCACCGCGAGCGGGAAGAAGAACGCCGTCTCGATATCGAAGATTATGAACAGCATCGCGACGAGGTAGAAGTGCACCGGGAAGCGCTCGCGCGCCGTGCCCGACGCCGGGACCCCCGACTCGTACGCCGCGAACGTCGTGGCGGTGCCCTTCTTGGGGCCCAGGAGCGCCCCGACGACGAGCGCGGCGGCGGCGATGAAGCCGGCCGCGAGGAACAACATGAGCAGGTTCTCGTACAAGGTTTGGCCTCTCTCCCCCAGGCGGGACCGTGGTCGCGCGGCACCCTCGAAGCGCTCGTGCGGCGTTTCACGACCGATGACGCCATCGAGTCTATCAAGCGTCGCGAGGGCCCACAAGAACGGCGCTGCCGCCCGACAGAACGGCGCTGCCGCCCGACGGCGGGTGCGGGCGACCGCTGGACGACGCCGGACGCGAGGGTCGCGTCCGGCGTTCGTCGGTCATTGGGGCCGCGCGGTACGTCGCGCGGGAGGAGGGATGGGGGCGGCCGCCTCGCGGCGGCGGCAGAGGCTCAGGTGCCGCGGCGCACCAAGCGCACGAGGAAGAGCAGGACCACCGCACCGACGATGGCGACCAAGAGGCTGTAGAAATTGAAGCCGGTGACCCCGGCTTGACCGAAGGTCTGGAACAGCCACCCGCCGAGGAAGGCACCGACGATGCCGACGACGATGTCGAGCAGGGTGCCCTGCGACTGGTTGGTCTTCATGATCAGGCTGGCGATCCAGCCTGCGACGGCGCCAAGCAAGAGCCAAAGTAGGAAGTTCACAGGTCTTCACGTCCTTTCCGGAGCGCGAGCGAGGGGTTCGTTCCCCCCAACGATAGGGCCTCGTCGCCCGCTCCGCCGGTACGCTTGCGGTGTTCGCTTCCGCCATGGGGCTCCCACGCGGTCGGTGCGAGGTTGACTGGGAGCGCGCACGCCCCGTATGCTCGCCAGCGCTGTTGGGTCGTTAGCTCAGTTGGCAGAGCAGCTGACTTTTAATCAGCGGGTCGTAGGTTCGAGCCCTACACGACCCACCAACGAGGCCCCTTCGACTAGCGGTCAGGTCACGACCCTTTCAAGGTCGCGGCACGGGTTCGAATCCCGTAGGGGTCACCACGTCCGGCGGAGCTTCGGCTCCGCCGTTCGTTTCGCCGTTCGGCGCGGCACGGCGACGCACGGCACGGCGCGCGGGCGGTTAGCTCAGTTGGTAGAGCACCTCCTTTACACGGAGGGGGTCGGGGGTTCGAGCCCCTCACCGCCCACCACCGCCGCATCGGCCCGGCGTCCCTCGGCGCTCGCCTACCGCGTGGCCACCTCACGCCAACCAACGACGTACGCTCCCACCGTGAACCCCGACGCCGCTCGTGCCCTCGCGCACCAGCTCATGCTCCACCACGGACTGGACGGTTGGCGCTTCCGCTTCGATCACGCCAAGCGCCGCCTCGGCTGCTGCCACTACGGCAGCCGCACGATCTCGCTCTCCAAGCCGCTCACGCTGCTCAACGACGAGCCCGTGGTGCGCGACACGCTGCTCCACGAGGTCGCCCACGCGCTCACGCCCGGTGCGGGCCACGGTCCGGCCTGGCGCCGGCAAGCCGTAGCGATCGGTGCGGCGCCGCGACGCTGCGCGGACGCCGCCGACGTGCGCCTGCCGCCCGCTCCGTTCGCCCTCGTGTGCGACGGCTGCGGCGCTCGGCTACCGCGCTACCGGCGCCCTCGGCGACGGCTCGTGTGCCGTCCCTGTTGGGACCGCCACGTGCGCGGGGCCGGGCCGCGGCCGGCGGCGCTGCGGATCGTCGCTCAGACGGCGGGCGCCGGCGCGCGCCGTGTCTCGGGGACCCCGTAGGCGAAGGTCAACGCCGCCCCCACCCCGACGGCGGCGATCGCGACCGTTGCCAGCGGCAGCGTCAACAGGTCGGCCAACGCCCCCACCACGACAGGACCGCCCATCGCGCCACCGTCGCCCACCAGCCGCCACACGCCGATGAACTCGCCGACCGCGTCGTCGGGCGCCAGGTCCGCGGCAACCGTCATCATGGTCCCCGAGCTCAGGCCATTGCCGAAGCCGATCAGCGCCGCGGCCGCGGCGAGGCCGACGAACCCGCCGGCCAGGGGTACGAGCGCCATCCCGACGGCTTGCATCAGGAAGCTCGGTACGATCGCGTGCTTGCGTCCGTACCGGTCCATCACCCAACCGGCCAGCGGAAACAGCGCCACGTCGAAAGCCGCGCCGATCGAGATGATCCAGCCCACCTGCTCCACCGACAGACCGAGCACGGTCGCGCCGAACAGCGGGAGCACGATCTTGCGCCCCGAGCGGATGCCTTGAGCCATGAACTGCCCGGCGCCAGCGACCGCGAGGACGCGCCCGTGCTCGCGCACCACGGCGGCGATCGCCGCGAGTGAGCCGGTATGGCGCGAGGGCGCGGCGCTCGGTCGCTCCGCACGCTCCAGGAAGACCGCGCACACCGCGAAGGCGGCCGCGGCGATCGCGCCGTAGGTCAAGAAGGCGGCCCCGTAGCCGCCCGTGGCCGCCACCACGCCGCCGAGGGCCGGGCCGGCGAGCAGGCCGACCCGCTGAGCTCCGCCGAACGCGGCGATCGCGCGACCGCGCTGCCGTGCAGGGACCGCGGTGATCAAGAAGGTGTGGCGCGAGATGCCCCACAGAGCGGCGCCCAGTCCGGCGACCAGCCGTAGCAGGAGGACCGCCACCACCCCGTCGACGAACGCCATCGCGGTGACCGCGGCGCCCACCACGGCCACCCCTGCGAGCATGGTCACCTTGCGATCGAGCCGCCGCAGGAGCGCGCCCGCGGGCACGTCGCCGATCAGCATGCCTAGCGACTCCGCTGCGAGCACCAGGCCGATCAACCAGAAGGGTGCCCCCAACGCGGCCACGTAGAGAGGCAGCACCGGTACGAGCATGCCTTCACCGATCGCGAGCATGACGGAAGGCACGTACACGGAGCGCCACATGCGGGCGAGCTTATCCCCCAGGTCCACCCCGAACGCGGCCGATCCAGGGCCGCGCGGTACCATCCCTCGCGATGACCCGCCGCCTTCCCCCCACCGCGGACCTCGTAGCCGGTGCGAGCGTCGCGCTGGTGTTGATCCCACAAGCGCTCGCGTACGCGGAGCTCGCTGGGCTGCCGGCCCACCACGGGCTGTACGCGGCGGCGCTGGCGCCGATCGCGGCGGCCCTCTTCGCGTCGAGCCCGGCGCTCCAGACCGGCCCCACCGCGATGTCGGCGGTCCTGGTCTTCGCCACCCTCGCACCGTGGGTGCCGGCCGGCACCGCCGCCTACGCCTCCGCGGCCGCCTTGCTCGCGCTGCTCGTGGGCGCCGTGCGGGTCGCGCTCGGGCTGCTGCGAGCCGGGGCGCTCGCGTACGCCCTCTCTGGACCGGTGCTGCGCGGGTTCACGTGGGGCGCCGGGCTGCTCATCGCCGCCTCGCAACTGCCCGGCGCCCTGGGCACCAGGGCCGAGGGCGCCCGCCTGCTCGGTCGCGCATCCGGGGCGCTGTTCGCCCCGAGCGACTGGCACTGGGGCGCGCTCGCCACCACGGTCGTCGCGGTGGCCGCGCTCCGGCTCGGCCGCCGCTACGCCCCCCGGGTCCCGATGGTGCTCGTCGTGTCCGTCGCCGCCACGGTCGCTGCCGTCCTGGCGCCCGGCGCCCTCGGCCCTACCGTCGGCACCGTCCCGTCCGGGTTTCCGGGACTCGACCTCGCGCTCCCCTGGAGCCTCGCGCCCGACCTGCTGCTCGGAGCGTTCGTCATCGCGCTCGTCGGCTTCGCCGAACCGACCGCCATCGCGCGGCGCTACCAGCGGCCGGGCCACCGCTGGGACCCGAGCCGCGAGCTCCTCGGTCAGGGCTTCGCGAACGTCGTGGTCGCGCTGTTCCGCGGCATGCCGGTGGGCGCTTCGTTCTCGCGCTCGGCGCTGCACCACGAGCTCGGGGCCACCACCCGTTTCGGCGCGGTCGTCACGGGCCTGACCGTGCTGGCGCTGATCCCGGCCGCCCCTCTGCTCGGCGACCTGCCGCGGGCCGTGCTCGCAGCGGTCGTGCTGGTCGCCGTCGCCGACTTGCTCCGCTGGGGTCCGGTGGCCGACCTGTGGCGCTTCGGCAAGCTGCCGGCGACGACGGCGATCGCGACGACGGCGTTGACCCTCGTCCTCGAGCCGCGCATCGACCTGGCGGTCGTGGCTGGCGTCGCGCTCTCGGTCGCGCTGCACCTCGGTCGCGAGGGGCAACTCCACCTGCGGGTCGCGACCACCGGGGCCGAGGGGCGCGTGACGGTTGCCGGTTCGCTCTGGTTCGTGAACGCAGCACGCCTCCACGACGACGTCCGCGCCGCCTGGCATCAGCACCGCGCGGTCGAGCGCTGGGTGATCGATCTGCACGCCGTCGGGCGCATCGACGTCGACGCGGCGCTCGCGCTCGGCGCGCTGCGCGCGGAGGCCGGCGAGGTGGGGGTGACGCTCGAGGTGCACGGCGGCGACGCCCGCACCGACGAACGGCTCGCGCGCTACGCCGAGCGCGCGGTGCGCTGACCGGTACCGGGGCTCACACCCGAGCTCACGGCTTCACGGCGGCTTGCTGCACCAGACCGGGCAGCGTCCGCAACCACCGCACCCGCGCGGGACGCAGACCCGCGGCGGTCTGCCACGCACGCATGGTCGCGATCGGGTACGTCCCGCCGTCGCTCGTCGCGCCGAAGTACAGGTCGAGCAACGCCCCCAGGCGGGCGCGCCGGGCCTCCCGCGGATCGGAGGGCCGCGCGAGGTCCTGGATCACGTAGACCCCTCCGGAGCGCAGCGCGGCAGCGACCCGGGCCGCCAACGCCCGGTTGTCCGCCTCGCCGAAGTGGTGGTTGAGCTGCGAGGCGAACACCACGTCGACGTCGCCGTCGCCGAGCGGGTCCTTCAGGGCGTCGGCGACACGGTGCTCGAGGCGCCCGCGCAGGTCCTCCGGCACCCCCGCAGCGAGCGCGGCGTCGACCGCCGGGGCCAAGTCGAGGACCGTCGCGCGCAGTCCGGGGTGGCGGCGCAGGAGCGCGGCCGCGAACAACCCATGCCCACCGCCCAGGTCGATCAAGCGGCGCGCGCCGGCCGGCACGGGCGTGCGCCGCGCGACCTCGTCGGCCGACACCACGGCGACCGCGCGGAGGCCACGTTGGTAGCGCACCCATGCGTCCGTAGCATCGTCCTGGGACGGAACGGCTGCGCCGAGAACGGCCGCCGGGGCGCGCCCGGGATCGCCGTTCGCGTGGCCGCGCGCCGCGGCGGCAGCTCCGTGCATGCCGAACGTGACGCCGCGCCGCACGTAGTCTTCGTACCCCTCGACCAGGCGCCATTCGTCGAAGGCGAAGGTGACCTTGTCGACGACGGACAGCGGCGACGCGCGCGTGAGCCAGCGGCGCGTGTCGCGACCGAGCGCAACCTGCTCGGCGCCGGCGGGCTTGAGGTAGCCGACCCCCACGAGCGCCATCACCAAGCGGCGCGTCGGCACCGCCACCGTGCCGCAGCGCCGCGCGACCTCCTCGGGCGAGGCCGGCCCTTCGGCCAGGGCTTCGAAGACGCCCAAACGGGTCG
>JAGXHO010000176.1 GCA_024636105.1 Trueperaceae bacterium
GGTGGTGGCGGCCGTCGTGCAGGTCGGCGGGGTGCAGCAGCGCGAGGCTGGAGTGGTAGTGGGTGTGGTTGTACCAGGCGACGAAGTCGCGGCACCAGGCGCGGGCGGCCGCGAGGCTCTCGAAGCGCTTGGGGTAGTCGGGGCGGTACTTGAGGGTCTTGTAGGTCGCTTCGACGTGGGGGTTGTCGTTGCTGACGCGCGGCCGGTTGTGGCTGGTGCGCACGCCGAGGTCCTCGAGGAGTTCCTTGAGGCTGCCGGCGGTCATCGGGCCGCCGCGGTCGGCGTGCAGCGTGAGTTGGGTGGGGTCGGCGTGCTCGCGGGCGATGGTGCGGCGGATGAGGTGCTCGGCGATGGTGGCGCGCTCGCTCGTGGCGATCGTCCAGCCGACGATCTTGCGGCTGTAGAGGTCGAGGATGGTGTAGAGGAAGTAGAGGGTGCCGCGTTGGGGTCCGCGGAGCTTGGTGATGTCCCACGCCCACGCGCGGTTGGGCCGGTCGGCGTGCACGACGGGGGTGGGGTGCGCAGCTGGGGTCTGGTGGCGGCCGCGGCGGCGTTCGCCGCTCAGGCCGTGCCGCTCGAGCAGGCGGTGCATGCTGCGGAGGCTGCAGAGGTAGATGTCTTCGTCGAGGAGCGCGGCGTATACCTGGCGGGGGGCGAGGTCGGCGAAGCGGTCGCTGCAGAGCGCGTCGAGCACCGCGAGCTGCTCGTCGGTGGAGAGCGCCGCCGGGTGCGCTCGGCGCAGGAGCGGTTGGGCCTTCGTGGCGGTCGCCGGCGTGGCGGGCGCCGCCTGCGCAGCGGGCGTCCCGTCGGCCGCGCCAGCGATCGCTTCGGCGGCCGCTGCGGCTGAGGTGCGGGCGCGTCGGTGCCGGTGCGAGCGGTCGTTGACGCCGAGCGCGCGGCAGGCGCGCGCGTGCCCGACGAGGGTCGCGAGGGTGGTGACGAGGTCGTCGAGGGCGCGCGTCAGGTCGGGTCGTCGCTCTTGCGGGAGAGCTGCTGCAAGAGCGCGAAGGCTTTTCCCTGGGCCTCCGCGAGCGCTTCGGCGGTCTTCAGGCGCTCAAGCAGCTGCTCGTTGCGGCGCCGCAGTTCGCGGAGTTCACGGGCGGCCGGGTCGCTCTTCGGGCCGCGCGGGCGCTCCTTGAGGCCCTCGCGAACGGCGGCGTCGCGGGCGGTGCGCCAGCGGCTGACGGTGCTCCAGTAGAGGTTCTCGCGGCGCAGGATGAGGCCGCGTTCGCCTTGCCGGTCGGCGGCGTCGAGCTCGTCGAGGATGCGCTGCTTGTACTCGCTGGAGAAGGTGCGGCCCATGCGGACTTCACCATGCGGGAGTCGAGGCTTGGCGTCAACAAGGTGGGGCAACGGGGGTTACGTCCATTCTGCCCTCGAACGGAAACTCGGGAGAAGATCCCGGCAAACACCAGACTGGCACAGAGGGGAGGAACTCGAACGCATCAGCCGCGCGACCCTGGCGCGCCGCTTGGCGGAGCTGCCCCGCGCGAAACCGCGGCTGATCCGTGCGGGACCGCATCCGAGCCGAATCCTCAAGTCGCAGGTGCAAGTCGATCGCTACCGCTGGAACGAGGATCGCCCCGGAGCGCTGGAGGTGGACCTGGTCGAGCACAACGGCGGCTCAACCGGCGGCCACTACGCCTGCACGCTGTCGATCGTGGACGTCGTGACCGGCTGGAGTGCCCGCAGGGCGGTGATGGGCAAGAGCCAGGCGGTGGTGTTCGAAGCGCTGGAGGGCCTGCTGGTGGCCTGGCCGAGCGTGGTGTGGGCCGTGCACAGCGACAACGGCAGCGAGTTCCTCGGACGGCCCTTGCTGCGCTACTGCGCGGAGCACGCCATCACCTACCACCGCAGCAGGCCGTACCGGAAGAACGACAACGCGCACGTCGAGCAGAAGAACCGGCAGCTCGTCCGGGAGGTGGTCGGGTACGACCGGATCGACACGCCCGCCGGCCTAGCCTGGCTCAACGCCATCTACGAGGTCCTGGACGTGTACGCCAACCTGGTGCTCCCGAGCCTCAAGCTCGTTCGCAAGACCCGCGTGGGTAGCAAGGTCAGCAAGCGTTACGACACGGCCAGGACCCCGCTCGATCGACTCCTCGACCTCGGCGCCGTCCACCCCCACCGCCTCGAGGACCTGACGCGCCGCCAGCAGACCCTCAATCCGCTCGAGTTGCGCCGCACCCTCGACCGGCTGCAACGACAAGATCCCATACCCCACGAACTTCCCCACGCCGCCGACTGACCCCTGCTCGGTTGGAATGAGTATTGAGTGACCTACCCCCCGCTCGGTTGGAAGGACTTATGAGTTGACACGCCGAGGCGGCCGCCACCGCGCACGCCCGCGAAGGTCGACGCGTCGCCGATGCGCACCCGCTCGACCACGCTGAACGAACCGTCCGTCTCGAGGACGACGCCCTCGACGTCGGCCATCTGGCCGATGCCCTGCGCGCGCACCGCCGCCCGAACCTCGTCCCGTGCGACGCGGGCGGCTCGAAGCTGATCGTCGAGGAAGTCGCCACGGTGCACGATCAGGCGCGGCTCGCCCGTGACCGCGCGCCGCACCCACGGCGCCCGCGTGCTCGACCACGTGACGGCGAACTGCAGACCGATCAGCACCGCGAAGGCCGTCGCCCCCTCGGCCAACGCCACGTCCTGGCTCAAGATCAGCGTCGCCAGGCACGAACCGAGCGCGACCGTCACGATCAAGTCGAAGGCGTTCATCTTGGAGAGGGTGCGGTTGCCCGCGATGCGCAAGAAGAACACCAAGGTCGCGTAGCCCGCTACGCCGATCACCAGCGTCCGGGCCAGGCCGCGCCAGGAGTCGAAGAAGATGGGTTCCATGCTGCCTCCTGACGACGAGCGTACGGGACGTCCGAGCGCCATGGGCACCCTCCGCGCACGCCGGAGCCGCGCTCGGCAGCACCGCGCTCGTGCTACCGTGCCGCACCAATCTAGCGGCTCGTGGTCGTCGAGACTCAGCAATGTGCCTGCCCTGTCTTGCCAGGCCACAGGCGGCCCGAATGCCACTCCAGCGATCCGGCGGCCTCGCCGACCACGGCGGAACCCGAACGACGCCATCAAAACGGTGGGGGGCACTCGCCCCCCACCGCGTCAGCGACGTGCCTGCATTCCGTAAGAAGGGGCTCAGACGAGACTGGGAACGGCCACGTTGAACTGGCCGTTGAGGCCCTCGGGGAAGAACCCTCCGCGCCGCGCTCCCACGGCTGCGTCCAAGTAGACGATGTTGAGCACTTGCTGGGTGGAGCGGGAAAACGCTAGGGCGTTGGCGTCGGCGGGAACGATGTTGGCGATCGTGCCGAAAGGATTGTCGTCGACGATGCCCTGATCTTCGTCGCCGTTGCCGTCCAAGGTGTCTCGGACGTCGGAGATCGCCTTCACGAGGCCGGCGATGCCAGCGGTTGAGTCCTGGGCGTCAATGGCGTACAGGACGGTGCGAATCTCTCCCGCGTGATACGCCTCAGTCCCCAGGATTCCCGCAGCGGCCCTCAAGAACGCCTTGTTCTGGAGAAACTTCGCTGCACCTTTGTACGCGGTGACGCCTACATCTTCGAAGATGAACGCCCCGAGCAAAAAGAAGACTTCGTTGGCGAAGGGGTTGAAACCGCTGACGCCGATGGCGTTGCCCGCTGCCACGAAGCTGTCCCTGAGGTCGAGAACCGGGCGCGCTACGGCTCGTGCACCCAAGGCGGCGCGCAGGAAGTTGACATGAGCGAGCTCGTCGAGGGCGATCTCGACGGCGTACTCCATGATGCTCGGGTCGCTTTCATTAAACGGAACGACCGGGTTCTCCGGCAAGATGATCGCCGCGTCACCGCCCGGGAGCATGCCGAGCTTGTCGACGGCGGCGAGGTAGTACGCGGCCTCCAAGTACTCGAGGTTGAGGGCGAAGTTCAAGATGTCGGCGTCCAGGTTGGCGTTGAGCCCGCGCCGCTGCTGGAGTTCCAAGTCGGCGTCGGCGGGGCTCAGAGCGCTCGAGCAGGCGGCGAGGGTCGCGCCCATGCCGATGATGCCCGCGTTGCGGAGCAGGCGGCGGCGGTCCAACTTGGTGCTGAGCAGGTGCTTATTCATATCGGGGCCTCCAGGTCGATCCCAGGAACTGCGCTGGCTGCGCGTGAAGAGGGTTCATGGCTGCCGGAACCATCCCTAGAGCGAGAGGAGAATGGCGAATTGGTCCTCGAGGCCCGCCGGAACGGTGATGCCCTCGGGGAAAAAGCCGCCTGGCACGGTGTTTGGGCTCAGGTACACGATGTTGGCAACCTGCCTCGGCGTACGGGCGTAGGTGATGCCATTAGCGTCGGTCGGGACGATGTTGGCTCCGCCGTGCGCCAGCGTGCTCACGTCCCCAAAGCTGGTGTTGCCTACGATGCCTTGGTCCAAGTCGGAGTTCCCGTCCAAGCTGTCGCGGGCGTCCGAGATGGCGCGGGCGATCGTCCAAGTGTCCAGGCCGCCATAAAGGTCCCGACGGCGGACATCGGCGGCGAAGAGGACGGTGCGAACCTCGCTCGCGTGATAACCCTCTACGGCCAACAGGCCCGCAGCGGCCTCGAGAATGTCCGGATCGGTCACAAAGGGCGCGGCGCCATTATAGGCCGTAACCCCGACATCCTCGAAGATGTAGGCCCCGAAGAGGAAGAAGGGCTCGTTGGCGAAGGGGTCGAACTCGCTGGCGAAGGGCAAGCCGGCCGCCGCCGCCGCCGCCTTGAAGGAACGGTCCAGGTCGATGACGGGCAACTCGGCCACGGGCGCGCCTGCCGCTGAGAGCGCACTGCGCAAGAAGCGCACGTGGGCCAACTCGTCCTCCGCGATCTCCTCAGCGTACTGCGCGACGAAATCATTGGTGAACGTCGTCGGCGAGAAGCCCGCGGGCAGGATCACCTTGGAGGTGTCGCCAGGCAATTCGTCCAAGCGGCCTACCGCCGCCAAATAGAATGCCGCTTCGAGGTATTCCAAGTTGAGCGCAAACGTGAGGATGCCCGCGTCGACGTTCGGTGCCGTTTTGGAACTTTTCGCCTGGGCAAAGGCCGGAACCATGGCCAGCGCCGTGCCCGCCCCCATGACGCCAATCTGGCCCAAGAACCTGCGCCGATCCAACTTTGCCTTGAACAACGCTTCTACGTTCATGCTCATAACCTCCCCGTTCTGGACACTCCAGAACGCGACCTGCGGTGATATGGGGCTTGGCCCACTGCGTGGCGCCGACCATCGGAACTTCATCTCCTTGTCAATGGCATGCGAAGGCAGGTCTACAAAACTAAGAAGACGTGCTCAACTTAGTCGCAGCGTGCCTGGCGTTGCTGTTCACCTCGAAAAAACACCAACGCCTTGTCTGGTGCGAACGTGGTCAATCGCTTGGCTGTTCAAGGCCAAGGTACTCGGGATTCCAGGGCAGATCTGGTCAAGCGTCACCACATACGCGCCAATCGGCGATTAGGCTCGGAGTTGCGGGCACTGGTTAGCAGGCACTGGTTAGCAGGCACTTGGGCTCCGCTCTGAGAAGGGTTCAACCTGAGACCGACCTGTGGGTCGATCACCCCGTTGTTCGAGGGCGCGCCAACCTTCCGACGCAACGTGCACACCGCGACTACCGTCAGGAGCGTCGTGCGGATCCCGGACAAGACCAGAGGCGGCTTCAATCGCGAGAGTGTCGCCAAGAAGCGTATTTAAGTGTCGTTGCAAATTGTGACGCGCAACTTCTGCACGCCCATCGAATGTTTGTCCTCACACGTACGTCATAGGGAGCGACCACACCATGAGCACGATCACCGCCAAAGACGGAACCAAGCTCTACTACAAGGACTGGGGCTCGGGACAGCCCCTCGTCTTCTGCCACGGCTGGCCGCTCACGTCGGATAGCTGGGAATCCCAAATGTTCTTCCTTGCGTCCAAGGGCTACCGCTGCATCGCCCACGACCGCCGCGGCTACGGCCGTTCCGGCCAGCCCTGGCATGGCAACGACATGGACACGTTCGCCGACGATTTGGCGACGCTCATCGACCAGCTCGACCTGCAGAAGGTCACGCTGATCGGCTTCTCGATGGGTGGCGGTGAGGTCGCCCGGTACATCGGCCGTCATGGCACCAAACGAATTGCCAAGGCCGTTCTGGTCTCATCCGTTCCTCCGTTGATGCTCAAGACGGAGGGCAACCCAGGTGGACTGGATAAAAAAGTCTTCGACGGCTTTCGCGAAAGCTTACTCGCGAATCGCGCGCAGTTCTTCATCGACGTTCCGAGTGGCCCGTTCTTCGGCTTCAACCGCCCCAACGCCAAGGTCTCCCAAGGCTCGATCGACTCGTGGTTCATGCAGGGCATGATGGCGGGCCACAAGAATTCCTTTGATGGCATCGAGGCCTTCTCGGAGACGGACTTCACGGAGGATCTGAAGAAGTTCGACGTTCCCACGCTCGTCATCCACGGCGACGACGACCAAGTGGTGCCGATCGATTCGGCGGGTCGCGCCGCTGCGAAGCTCGTCGAGGGCGCCGAGTTGATCGTCTATCCCGGCGCGCCCCACGGCATCACCGACACGCACAAAGATCGGCTCAACCAGGACCTGCTGGCTTTTCTCGAGTCGTAGCGGCGCGGTCGCCTGCGCGCCGCACACCGGTCACGCATTGACGGCCGCCTCCCAGGCAACGCCGCCATGTATAGAACGGTCTTCTCGAACGGAATCGGCGTCCACACGAGGTCACGCACGGTCGCTGTGCGATCGGACCCCACCGGCTGCCCGAGGAAGGCGACGAGGCCGCGTACGTTGCGGTCGAACAGGCCCACGACGCGAACGATGGAGTCCGGCGCTGGGCGCGTCGACACCTTGTCGAAGCCATGCGCCGCAAGGAAGCGACCGAGCGACAGCCCGATCGTCAGCATCACGCCGGCGAACATCCCAGAGCCGACCACGGCCAAATTCTGGTAGACGAAGCGCTTCAAAGTACGGCCTCCTCGAGAGCCACGACAGCTGAACGAGTCCGGCTCGCGCGCCTATCGCGTCGACCGATCCGCTCGCTTGCTCCACGCAAGCGACCATTTCCAAGTCACTCTCGCTTTGCAAGCTATCTTGCTCCCCTGCATCAGGCGGCGCCTCGGTCCCCGAGCCCCGAGCGCCGACCCAAGGCTCGACCGTCGTATCCTGCCGATCCGCCCAGCCGATCTCGCAGCCACCACCGTCGCCAGTCGGCGGCGCTCCGCAGGAACGTGAGGACCCCCGATGAACCACGACGACCTCCGCGACTGGTCGAAGCGCGCCGCCGATTGGGCACACGGCTACCACGCCACCCTGCGCGACCGGCCCGTGCGGGCGCAGACCACCCCCGGCGAAACGGCGGCCCGCCTGCCCGAGCGCGCGCCCGAGGAGCCCGAACCACTCGAGCGGATCTTCGCGGATTTCGAGGACATCGTGCCGAAGGCGATGACGCACTGGCAGCACCCGCGCTTCTTCGCCTACTTCCCGGCGAACGCCGCGCCGGCCTCGATGTGGGCCGAGCAGCTCGCCAACGCCATCGCCGCGCAGGCGATGCTCTGGCAGACGTCGCCGGCCGCCACGGAGATCGAGGAGGTCATGGTCCGCTGGCTGCGCGACGCGCTCGGGCTGGCACCCCACTTCCGCGGCAGCATCCACGAC
>JAGXHO010000177.1 GCA_024636105.1 Trueperaceae bacterium
ACGCTGCTCCCCGGGTTGATCGACGCCCACGTCCACCTGGCGATCACCAACACCGATCCCGCCACCCGCGAGGGCCCGCCGGAGCTGCTGGCGCTGCGGATGGTCCGGAACGGCCACGCCCATCTGCGCGCCGGTGTCACCACGGTGCGCGACCTGGGCGCCCCGGACGGCCTCGACGGGCACGTGCGGCGAGCGTTCACCGAAGGGCTCGCGATCGGCCCGCGGCTGCTCGTCGCCGGCCGTCCCCTGGCGGCCCCGGGCGGCCACGCGGCCTTCATGGGGCGGCCGGTGGCCGATCCCGACGACGCGCGCCGCGCCGTCGGCGAGGCGGTGGCAGCAGGCGTCGACTGGGTGAAGCTCATGGCGACCGCCGGACTCAGCAGCGACGGCGCCGAGGCGTCCGAGCAGCAGCTCCCGGACGCCGTGCTCCGGGCCGCGGTCGCCGAGGCGCACGCCGCGGGGGTGCCGGTGGCGGCGCACGCGGTCGCCGGGCCGGGCGTGCGGGCATCGATCCTCGCGGGCGTCGACTCGCTCGAGCACGGCTACTCCCTCGACGCCGACGACGTCGCCGCGATGCTCGACCACGGCACCACCTACGTGCCCACCCGCACGGTCGTGCGCCAGGTGGCCGACGCGCTCGAGATCGAAGGATCGCGGCCGCCGGCGCGGGCGCAGGACGCCGCGCGGCAGGCGGACGCCACGCATGGCGCCGCCATCCGCCGCGCGCTGGAAGCCGGCGTCCCGATCGTGGCCGGCACCGATTACCAGCACGGGGCGCTGCCGCTCGAAGTGGACCTGCTCGTGGCGGCCGGGCTCACCCCCGCCGGGGCCCTGCAGGCCGCGACGAGCGCCGCCGCGCGGCTGCTGCGCCGTCCCGATCTGGGGACGCTGGCCGTCGGCGCGCGCGCCGACCTGCTGGTGGTGCGCGGCGACCCGCTGCGCGACGTGCGCGCGCTGCGCGAGCCGCTGCTGGTGGTGCAGGGGGGCGTGGTGGTGTGGTGCGCGCCGACCCTGGCCCGGCGCGGCGTCTCGGCGTCGCTCGGGACCGGAACGTTCAGTCCAGGAACACCGGGCTGACCCACGCCGCCTGACCATCGGCCTGCATCAGCCGCAGGTAGACGAACCCGCCGGCACCGGGCGGCGCGATCGTGAGGTCGTGCTCCAGCGCCCACTCGCGCGCGGGGGCGGCGCGCTGCACCACCATCGCCGGGCCGGTGACGTCGCTCCCGTACCGGCCCAGCGACCCGGCCACCAGCTGCGGCAGCGTCGCCGCGATCGGGCCGACCTCGCTGGCGACCTCCAGACGCGTGCCGGCGTCGCCCTCGATCTCGAGCAGCAAGGTCTGCGGGCCGCCCGACTGGTGGTGCGTGCCGCCGACGGCGCCGGAGGGCACCGAACGCGACCGGCAGGTCCACGCGGCATGCGCGTCGCTGATCTCGAGCACCCGCTCGCTGGGCTCGAGCTCGTGGGTGGCGTACCCGGGGTAGCGGAAGTACGGGGTGGCCGCCACCAGCCGCCCGCCGTGCACGCGCGCGACCACGTTCCAATCGGCGATCGTGCCATGGCGCCCCCATCCGGTCTCGACGCGCACGAGGTGGCGGCCGGGCGTGAAGGCCGACGACGCCGGCACCACCGGCAGCGGGCGCACGCGCCAGCCCGAGGCGTCGCCCTCGATCAGCTCCAGGCGCACGACCGTGTCGGTCGCGCGCACCACCACGCGCACCCGCATCGCGTCGCGGCGGGCGACCGCGCCGCCGATGCCGGCGCCGTCCAGCTCGAAGTCCACCGCCACGTTCGGGCCGGTCGAGGCGATCGTCCGCCGCGCGCGCAGCGCGTCGAGGACGGCGGCCGGGCTGCGCCCTTCGGCGAGCACCCCCACGCGCCCGTGGCCGTAGTGGCCCGGGTAGCCGTCGTGGCTGTCGGTGCCGGCCTGGAAGCCGAAGCGGTGGCCGGCCACCAGCCCGGCGCGCGCGGTCGAGGCCCCCTGCCGGAAGCCCATGTTCTCGCCGTACGGGTAGGGCGCGTCGTCGGCCTCCGAGCTCCCGTGGCTCGAGAAGACCTCGAGGACCGGAGAGCGGCGCGCATCGAACGAGGCCCATTCGATGCCGCGGTAGCCGGTGGCGTAGCCGATGTGGTGCGGCAGCACCAGCGGGTCCTCGCCCGCGGCGCGCTGGGCGGCTTCGAGGCCCGCCGGCGTGGCGGCGTCCAACAACGGCAGTGCGGCCGAGCCGTACACGTTGTGGTCGCCGTGGCGTCGGGAGTGCCATTCGTAGCTCGGGATCGCCACGACCCGGCCGCGCGCGTTCGCGGCGGCGGTCGACGCGAGCAGATCGGGCCACGCGCGCTGCAGCTTGGCGAAACCGCCCAGGTGCTTGAGGATCAGCGCGTCGTGGCGTTCGACGTCGGTGGGCATGTCGGGCCAGAACGCGTGCCCGGTGACGCTGCAGAAATCGAGGTGCCCCTCGGCGTTGGCGAGCGCACGCTCCAGGGTCCCGAAGCCGTAGCTCACCGCGCAGTGCGCGTGCAAGTCGCCCCAGAGCCAGCTCGCCGCCACGCGATCAGACGCCCGAGAAGACCGAGAAGCCGCCGTCGATCGGCACCACCGCGCCGGTGACGAAGCGGCTCGCGTCGCTGAGCAGCCACAAGAGCGCGCCCAGGAGCTCGTCCGGCTCGCCGAAGCGCCCCATGGGGGTGTTGTCGATGATCGCCTGGCCACGAGCCGTGAGGCTGCCGTCCTCGTTCAGGAGCAGCCGGCGGTTCTGCTCGGCCACGAAGAACCCCGGGCAGATCGCGTTCACGCGCAGCTTCTCGCCGTGCTGCCTGGCGAGCGTCGTCGCGAGCCAGCGGGTGAAGTTGTCGATCGCGGCCTTGGCCGCCGAATAGCCCGCCACGCGCGTGACCGACTGGATCGCCGCCATCGACGAGACGTTGACGATCGCGCCAGCGCCCTGGTCGACCATCGCTTTCGCGAACACCTGGGACGGGAGGAACGTGCCGAAGAAGTTGAGCTCCATGACCCCGCGCATGGCGTCCGGGGCGAGGTCGAAGAAGCTCTGCTCGGGGGTCAGGGTCGCGCCGGGCAGGTTGCCGCCGGCGGCGTTCACCAGCAGGTCGACGCGCCCCCAGCGGTCGATCAGGTCGCTCCGCACGCCCTCGAGCGCACCCTGGTCGAGCACGTCGGCGGGGGTGGCGACGGCGTCGCCGCCGAGCGCGCGCACCGCTTCGACGACCTCCTCGGCCTTCTCGCGGCGGCGCCCCAGCACGGCGACGCGAGCGCCGGCAGCGGCGAGGCCCTGCGCCATGACGCTGCCGAGCACGCCGGTGCCGCCGGTCAGCACGCACACCTTGCCGTCGAGGCGGAAGTCGGGGCGAAAGCCGGATGGGTGGGGGGCCTTCGCCCCCGCGTCGTGGTTGCTCATGAAGTCCCTCTCTCTTGGTGCTCCGGGGCCGTGCGCTCGGGGGCGGCGCGCTCGGCGGCCTCGGGGCCGACCGGCGCGAAGCGGAACATGCCGTACTGGGCGTCGCCCAGTGTGCGGTCGTCGGTGTCGCGGACGATCCCCCACAGCCGCGCGGCCATGGAACGCAGGGTCGCCGCGTGCGCGGGGTCGCCGGCGAGGTTGGTGCCCTCGAACGGGTCGCCCTCGAGGTCGTAGAGCTCGTCCTCGGCGAAGCCGTTGAAGACGTACTTCCAGCGGTCGCGCCACAGGACCCGCTGGGTGTAGCGCAGGCGCTGACCGTGGAACTCGGCGAAGGCCTCGCCGACGGCGGTGGCGGGGTCGCCATCACCAAGGTACCGGGCCAGGTCGCGCCCGTGGCTCGGGTAGTCCTCGCCGAGCAGCAGCCGCACCAAGGTGGTCCCGAGGTCGATCAGGCCGACCGGCCCTGCCACCGCGCGCCCCTCGGGCACGCCGGGACCCCGCAGGATGAGCGGCACCCGGTACGCCTCCTCGAAGGCCGGCACCCCCTTCAGGAAGAGCCCGTGCGCCCCCAGGTAGTCGCCGTGGTCGGAGCAGAAGACCACCACCGTGTCGCCCGCTTGACCGGTGGCGTCCAGCGCGGCGAGCAGGCGCCCCACCTGGTCGTCCAGCAAGGTGCAGGTGGCGTAGTAGCAGGCGATCGCCTCGCGCACTTCGCGCTCGCTGAGGCCGTCCCAGGCGCCGCGGATGCGTCGGTAGATCGCGGGCCGATCGGACAGGTCGTCGCGGAAGTTGGGCGGCAGGTCGATGGCGTCCGGGTCGTAGCGGTCGTAGAGCTCGCGCGGAGCCAGGTACGGGTCGTGCGGCGCCTCGGTGGCCACGACGAGCGCCCAGGGGCGCTGGGGGTCGCCCGCCGCCTCCTCGAGGAAGGCGATCCCGAGGTCGATCAGGCGCGCCTCCGGGGCGTCGGCCGCGGCGCCGTCGTGCACGCCCGCGAGCAGGAACTCGCGGTAGCCCTCCCCCTGCACGGCGATCCGCGGCGACAGCGCGCCGTCGTGCCCCTGCACCCCGGTGAGCCGCAGCTCGGTCTCGTACGTGTCGAAGCCGAAGTCCTCGAGTCGATCGCTGCGCTCGACGTGCCACTTACCGAAGTAGCCGGTGCGGTAGCCGGCCGCCCGAAGCTCGCGCGGCCAGAACGGCATCCCCGGCGCCAGGTCGGCCTGAGTCGCGTCGACCGCGTGGGTGACGTCGGTGACGCCGTGCGTATGCGGCAGCATGCCGGTGAAGAGGCTCGCGCGGGTGGGCGAGCAGATCGGATTGGGCGCGTAGCAACGGTCGAAGCGGGTGCCCCGGTCGGCGAGCTCCTGCAGGTGCGGCGTCTGGCAGGGGCCGCCCGGCTCCACGGTGTCGGCGCGCTGCTGATCGGTGATCACGAACAGCAAGTTGGGGCGCCGCGGGCGCGCTTGGGCGTCGGTCATCGGTTCCTCCCTCGGTCGCTGCGGTGCGGTCACGGCGTCGCTCCCAGCGCGACGCTCGTCGGCTCGCGCCGCTCCAGGATCGGCCGCGCCCACAGCGCGAGCCACGCGGCCTGCGCCGCCATCGCCAGCGTCAACGCCGCCACCCCGACGTACACACCGGGCGCCCCGCCCCACGCGGCGCCGCCGACCAGCACGGCCGCGGCGACCCCCAGGTAGGCGACGACCGACGCCATGATGCCGCGGGTGCGCTCGCCGAACATGATCGCCCCCTGGTACCAGCTGAGCGCGACGCGCAGGGCGGGCACCGCCGCCGCGCCCACGAGCCCGCCGCGTGCGAGCGCCGCCAGCGGCTCCGGCAGGCCGGCGACGTGGACGAACCACAGCCGCGCGAGGGGCGTGAAGGCCACCAGCAGCAGGGCGAGCGTCGTGCCC
>JAGXHO010000178.1 GCA_024636105.1 Trueperaceae bacterium
CACGGCGCCACCGCCGCGGCGATCGGAGCGGCGTGCGCGTGCGGGTGCTCGATCGCCTCCACGCGACCGTCGCGCAAGCGCAGGCGCGTGCGAGCGATGGCAGCGAGCGCTTCGTCGTGGGTGACGAGCAGGACGGTCCGACCTTCGGCCGCGACCCCTTCGAGGGCGGCGATGACCTCGCGGCCGGTGGCGGTGTCGAGTGCCCCGGTCGGCTCGTCGGCGAAGACGACGTCCGGGTCGTTGGCGAGCGCTCGAGCCAACGCGACCCGCTGCCGTTCGCCTCCCGAGAGCCGATGCGGCAGGTGGTCGGCCCGCGGACCGAGCCCGAAGCGCTCGAGCAGCGCCGTCGCCCGCCGTCGACGCTCGACCGGGGACACGCCCGCGAGCCCCATGGGCAACTCCACGTTCTCCAAGGCGGACAGGACCGTGACGAGGTTGAACGATTGGAACACGAAGCCGAAGCGGCGCAGGCGCAGGCCGGCTCGATGGGCTTCGGTCCCCAGGTGCACGGGCGCGTCGCCGAGCCACACCCCGCCCGTGGTCGGGATGTCGAAGCCGGCGAGGAGGTTCAGTAGGGTGCTCTTGCCCGAACCGGACGGTCCGACGACCGCCGTCACGGCGCCCGGCGCGAACGTGTGGTGGAAGGCGCGCAAGGCGTGGACGTCGCCAGCAGGGGAGCGGTAGGTCTTGGCGAGATTCTCGGCGCGAAGCACGACCCCCAGCTTACCGCTCGCGTGGCGCGCCCCCGTGTCCGGGCTCAGCGGCCGCCGGACGATCCGCCGCCGCCGCCGCCCCCGCCCCCGCCCGAAGAGGAGCCGCCGCTGGACGCCGAGGCGCCGGACTTGGCGAGGGCGCTCGAGAGCGACGTGATCGACCGCGACATCGCGGCCAGGTTGCTGGCGTTCGCGGCGCCCATCCATGCGGCCTGGCGCACCATCTGCTGCTGGTCCATGCCGCGCGCCGGTGCGGCGCGCTGCAAGGTCTTGAGGTACTTCTCCGCGACGCCGAGAGCGGCCGCGTACACGTAGTAGCGGTCCCAGAGTTGGAAGAAGTCGGGCGGCGCGTCCTTCATGCGGGTGTAATCCGTCAGGGTGCGTCGGAAGCCGATCCAGCCCTCGCGCTCCCGCGCGACCTCGGGGCGCCACGCCGGGAGCGACGCCGCGGCCGTGATCGCGGCGAGCACCGCGGCCACCCCGCCCGCGATGGCCAACCCCCGCGCGAGGTCGACCGTCAGGAACGCGAGGCCGATCGCGGGCAGGACGGCGAGGCCCGCGCGCGCCGCCCAGAAGTTGGCCGCCTTGCGGCTCTCGGGGGTCGTGAGCGGGCCGCCCATGAAGCCCTCGGTCCACTTCAGCACGATGGGCGTCCACGCGGAGAGGAACTTCTGGGCGTGGCTCTGGCCGTACGCCTCGAGGCCGGAGAGGTCGACCCGATCGACGTCGCGGTCGCGCTGACGCGGCACCGCGGCGGCGCGACCGAGGTAGTCGAGCACCTGCCGCTCGAACGCCTCGAGGCCCGAGGTATCGAGGCGCCGATCGAGCACGATCGCCATGCGCCGTCCCTCGCCCTCGAAGCGCGCGAAGCCGCGACGCGCGAGGTCCATGATCGTCGCGAACCAGGCCGGCCCCATGGTCGTCGACTGGGTGTGCTGCTGCAGCAACGGGACGACGGCGGCCGGCGGCAGGTCCGACGGCGGCTCGAACGGGTACTTCATCCCGTCGGCGCGCGGTTCCCGGCCCACGCGTCGGTACGCGCCCCAGATGCCGCGCGCGAGCCAGATCATCCAGGCGAGCGGCACGAGGCCCCACGCGGGATGGCCGCGTACCGACTGGAGCAGCCGCTGGTTCTGCTGGACGCCGGCGATCCGGGCCTCGTCGCGGAGGATCGCTTCGAATTCGTCCCGGGTGCCGCGCTCGGTGAACAGCGCGGGGTCCATCAGGTACCGGATCTCGACGCCGTCGCCCCTGGGGATGCGGTCGAACGCGACGGTGAGCACCTGCCGGTCTTCGGAGAGCGCGACGCGGGGCTCCTCCGGGTTCCCATAGCGGTGCACGTACGCGTCGTACGGCGCTGCCATCGGCCCCGGGGCGGTCACCGTGAGGCGGTAACCGACGATCGGCTCGTGCCTGAGCTGGATCAGGTTCCAGTACCACTGCACGACGTCGCGGTAGACGTCGATCGTGCCGTCGAGCCGGTACACGAAGCGGACGCGCCGTTCGCGCACCCGCTGGTCCTGGCGCACGACCACCTCGGTGCCCGCGCCACCGTCCGCGCACGCTTGTTGGAACGCTGTGGAGGAGGGTCCGGGCGAGATCGCCCCCGATCCTTCGAGCAGGGTGACGCGCACGTTCGCAGGGTGACCGATGCAGATGAACGCCTCACCGAAGTCCTCGTCGGTCCACAGCGTCCGTTCGTCCTCGACGATGACGCCGCCGTCCTGGCCGATCCTCACGTTCTGGACGACGTCGCGCCATTCGAAGCGGGCGTGCGCCGTGCCCAAGAGCAGCGCGGCGAGCAGCAGGGCGAGCTGCCACCGGGACCGGTGGACGGTTTCGGACGGGACGGTCGAGCGGTCGGCGGTCGGCATGGGCCTAGTGTAGGACGCGACGCCTGCCTGGCGTCGTACCTCGGCCGGGCGCCCTCGCTACTCGCGCGCTAGCGCGACCGCGATCGGGATGCGCGCCGCGCGGGCGGCCGGCAGGAGGCCGGCCGTCAGACCCATGACGGTCGCCACCGCCACGGCGAACAAGACGAGCCGCGGCGTGATGGCGGCGACCGCCAGCCCGATGAGGTCGTCGGCGACCGCGTTCACCGCCCAGACGCCCGCTTGCCCCAGCACGACGCCGAACGCCGCGCCGACGAGCGAGAGCGCCACCGCTTCGGCGAGGACGAGGCCGAAGAGGAAGCGTGGACGCGCGCCCACCGCCCGCACGACGCCGAACTCGCGGGTGCGCTCGAACACGCTCATCAGCATCGTGTTCGCGACGGCGATGGCGCCCACGATGAGCGCGATGGCGCTGATCCCGAGCCGTACGACGTCCGAGATCGCCAGGCCGCGATCGACGAACGACAGCAGGTCGCCTTGGGTCTGGACCGAGAGGTCGGGGTAGGCGGCGCGGATCGCCGCCGCGGCCTCGTCGGCGCGCTCGGGCAGGGCGAGGTCGACGAGCAGCGTGCTCACCCGGTCGTAGATGCCGAGCGCCGCCTGGAGCGCGCCGAGCGGCACGACCACCGTGTTGTCGATCAGCCCGCCGCTGGCGCGGATGATCCCGACGATCTCGAAGGAGGCTCGTGGGTTCAGGCGCAGCACGTCGCCTACGGCCAGGCCAGCGCGCATGGCGGCCTGTTCGCCAGCGACCGCCACGGCCGACCCCGCGTCCGCAACGCTCAGACCCCGGCCCGCCACGATGGTCAGGCCGCTGTAGATGCCGCTCACGTCGACGTCGGCGGGGAGGCCCTGGAACACCACGGCCGACGTCGGCGTCAGCCCGCTCCGGACGTACAGCAGCATCGGGACGACCCGTTCGATGCCGAATCGGTCCGCGTCGGCGGCGAGGGCGTCGGCGAGCTCGATCGGCAGCTCCGGCACGGCGTTGAAGGCGCTCTCGGACAAGTCGCCGTAGCCGACCTGCAGATCGGGGCCGATCCCACCGAGCTCGTTGCGGAACGCTTGGCGCAGGCCCTCGCCGAGCGACAGGAACACGACCGTCGACGCGACCGCGACCGCGATGCCGAGGGCCGTCAGGAAGGTGCGGAGGGGCCGGCGCACGAGGGCGGCGGCCGCGAGGCGGAACACCATGGCGTCAGGGGCCGAACGCGCGGCCGAGGACCGCTCCGGGTCCACCCATCGCGCCCAGTTCCTGCCCTTCGAGGGCGACTCGGACGCCCGCGGCGTTGCCGACGTACACGTACACGGGCAGGTCGAACTCGAAGACCTCGCCGGCCTGCGCGGTCGTGTACACCAGCCGCTGGCCCGCGTTCCGCGCGTCGCCGGTGTAGACCTCGAGCCACGTGGTGTCGACGACCGAGAGTACGAGGGCACCGTCGGCTGCGGGTGCCGCCACGCTCGGTCCGCCTCCGAGCGGCGCCAACGTCAAGCGCACCTCGCGGTCCGACAGCAGGTCGAGCACCTCTTGGACGGCGGCGTAGCCCTCGAGCTCGGCGCGGACGACGCGACCCGCGCGCGCGCTGAACGGCACGTCGAGGATCGGGGTGCGCCCGGGCACCGCGAAGCCGTCGACCGTGACCTCCGCGCCGGGCGGGTCGGTGATCAGGTCGATGCGGACGATCGCGTCGACGGTCGCCCCCGGGCCGGTCAGCACGCTCGGCGGCGCCGCGGTGTCCGCGGTGGCGCCTGCGCTCGCCGTGGCGTCGCCGCTCGCTGGGTTCTCGGGCGCTTCGGGCGCGGCGGCCGAAGACGCCGCCGGCGCGACGGGCGGGTTCGCGAAGAAGCGATCGACGCCCCAGGCCGCGAGCCCCACGACGACCGCGACGAGCAGCACCGTAGCGAAGGTCGGTCCCAGCCACGCGGGCAGTCGGACGGCGTCCAGCGCGCGCGATCGGCCGGAGGAGCGCGTCGCCGGTCGCGGCGGCGCGCTGCGGTCGCTGCCGGCCCCCATCGGGACGGCCGCTTCGCGGCGGTCGTGATCGAGCCGCCGCTCCAGCGTGGATCGACCGACCGCATCGAGCCGCTCGCGCACGTAGAGGTCGAGCAGCGGGGCCGGGTCGAGGCCGACGGTCTGCGCGTGGAGCCGGACGAAGTTCCGGGTGTACACGTCTTCGGGCAGATCGGCGTACCGACCGTCTTCGAGCGCCTCGAGGTAGGCGCGTCGCACGTGCGTGCGCTGCGCCAGTTCGGAGAGCTCGAGGCCCGCGCGCTCGCGACCGGCGCGGAGCCGGTCGCCGAGGCGTTCTGGACGCCCGGGAGGCGCTTCGACCGTGGTGCCGTCGCTCATGCCGCCACCGGTCGGTCCGCGAACGCGAGCGCGACGGCGACCTCGGTCGCGAGGCGGGCGTTCGCCTCGAGCAAGCGCACGTTGACCTCCACGGTCGCGCCGTTCGAGCGTTCCGCGAGCGCGGCGAGGAGCGCAGGCGTCACGTCCTTGCCGCGCGCCCCGCTCGCCCGTACGTCGGCGTGCGCCGCTTCGAGCCATCGGGCGAGGTCGCGCGGATCGAGGCCATCCGCGACCGGCTGGCTGATCAGGACGCCGCCGGGGAGACCCAGGGCGCGATGGGCGAGGAAGGTGCGGACGATGGCGTCGACGGTCTCCACGCGCTCGGCGACCGGCAGCTCTCCGACCGGCACGTGGAACCCGGCGAGCCGGTCGCTGCGCCAGCCGAGGACCGGCACTCCTGCCGTCTCGAGCCGTTCGACCGTGGCCGGAACGTCGAGCACGCTCTTCGCGCCTGCGCACACGGTGACGAGCGGGTACCGCGCGAGGGCGGCCAGGTCGGCGGACTCGTCGAACGGCTCGCGGTGCACGCCACCGATGCCGCCGGTGGCGAACGCGCGCACGCCCGCGGCCGCGGCCGCGTGGAGGGTGGTCGCGACCGTCGTACCGGCTGCGGTACCCGCGGCGACCAGCGCCGCGAGGTTCCAGGGCGAGGCCTTGGAGGCCGGTCCGCGGGCCAAACGCTCCATCTGGCCGTCGTCGAGGCCCACGATCAAGCGGCCGTCGAGCACGCCCACCGTCGCCGGGATCGCGCCTCCATCGCGCACGATTCGTTCCAGCGCGCGCCCGAGCTCGAGGTTGCGCGGCCGCGGCAGCCCGTGGGTCAGCACGGTCGACTCGAGCGCGACGACGGGCTGCCCGGCGGCGAGCGCGGTGGCGACGGGGGTGGCGACCTGAATCACGCCGGCATGATACCCCCTGGCCGAGCGCGGGGCGACGTGCCCACCGCGCTCACGCGACGTTCATCCGGCGCGTCCAGGAGCGGCTCCGCCAGCGGTCCGTGGTACGCTCCCGGCGTGGACGTCGACCTCTCCTCCTGGTGGCCGCTCGCCTCGCAGCTGGGCGTTGGGCTCGTCGCCGGCTTCGCCGTGGGCTACGCCCTGAAGAAGGTCGGGAAGCTCGTAGCGGTGGCCGTAGGGTTGGTGTTCGTCGTCGTGCAGGTCCTCGCCTGGCAGGGGTTCCTCACGGTGAACTGGGGCGAGGTGCAGGCGCGCGTCGACCCCATGCTCGAGGTCTCCTCGCTGGAGTCGACCTGGCGGACGCTGGTCGGCGTGTTGACGTACAACCTCGTGTTCGCCGGCGCCTTCGTGCCCGGCTTGATCCTCGGCCTTCGGCGCGGCTGACGCGCCGAAGACTTGAGTCGGCTCCACTCAACCTCGTTGACAATCGAGCCCCGGTTGGCCTAGGATGCAGGGAGTTGGCACTCGCATGTCGCGAGTGCCAATCCCATGCACCCCCGGATCGGGGGAAACCACGTTCCAACGGAGGAACCGATGAAGCTCAAACCCCTCGGTGACAAGGTCGTCGTCGAAGTGATCGACGAGCCCCAGACCACGGCGTCCGGAATCGTCCTGCCCGACAGCGCCAAAGAGAAGAGCCAGCGCGGCAAGGTCGTCGCGGTCGGCAGCGGCAAGATGCTCGACGACGGCACCCGGGTCGCGCTGGAAGTGAAGGTCGGCGATACCGTCGTCTTCGCCAAGTACGGCGGCACCGAAATCGATCTCGATGGCAAAGACCTCATGATTCTCAGCGAGCGCGATATCCACGCGATCGTCGAGTAAGGACGGAAACCCATGGCCAAAGAACTGTACTTCAAGGAAGAAGCCCGTCGCGCGCTCGAGCGTGGCGTCAACGCCGTAGCCAATGCCGTCAAGGTCACGCTCGGCCCCAAGGGCCGCAACGTGGTGCTCGAGAAGAAGTTCGGTAGCCCGACGATCACCAAGGACGGCGTCACCGTCGCCAAGGAGATCGAGCTCACCGACAACATCGAGAACATCGGCGCCAAGCTGCTGATCGAGATCGCCAGCAAGACCAACGACATCACGGGCGACGGCACCACCACGGCGACCGTGCTCGGCCAGGCGATCGTCCGCGAAGGTTTGCGCAACGTCGCGGCCGGTGCGAACCCGCTCGCGCTCAAGCGCGGCATCGACAAGGCCGTCGAGGCCGCCGTCAAAGAGATCGCCTCGATGTCGCGTCCGGTCGAGGACAGCAAGGCCGTTGCCGAGGTCGCCGCGATCTCCGCGAACGACCCCGAAGTTGGCAAGGTCATCTCCGACGCGATGGACAAGGTCGGCCGCGACGGGGTCATCACCGTCGAGGAGTCCAAGGGCTTCGACACCGAGCTCGACGTCGTCGAGGGCATGCAGTTCGACAAGGGCTACATCTCGCCGTACTTCATCACCGACAACGACGCGATGGAAGCGGTCCTCGAGGACGCCTACCTGCTGATCCACGAGAAGAAGGTCAGCGCGCTCAAGGACCTGCTGCCCGTGCTCGAGCAGGTCGCCCAGACCGGCAAGCCGCTCCTGATCATCGCCGAGGACATCGAAGGCGAAGCGCTCGCCACGCTCGTGGTGAACAAGCTGCGCGGCACCCTGAACATCGCGGCCGTCAAGGCCCCGGGCTTCGGCGACCGCCGCAAGGAGATGCTCAAGGACATCGCGGCCGTCACCGGTGGCGAGGTCATCAGCGAAGAGCTCGGCCACAAGCTCGAGAACGTGCGCATCGACCAGCTGGGCCGCGCCAAGCGCGTGCGCATCAGCAAGGACGAGACCACGATCATCGAGGGCCAGGGCGACACCGCGGTCATCGAGTCGCGGGTCAAGAGCATCCGCAACGAGATCGAGAACACCGACAGCGACTACGCTCGTGAGAAACTCCAAGAGCGCCTGGCCAAGCTGGCCGGCGGCGTCGCGGTCATCCGCGTCGGCGCGGCCACCGAGACCGAGCTCAAGGAGAAGAAGCACCGCTTCGAGGACGCCCTCTCGACCGCCCGCTCGGCCGTCGAGGAAGGCATCGTCGCGGGTGGTGGCGTCACGCTGATCCACTGCGTCGCGGCCGTCGAAGCCGTAGCCGATGGCCTCGAAGGCGACGAGCGCACCGGCGCGCGCATCCTGATCCGCGCGCTCGAAGAGCCCGCCCGCCAGATCGCCGCGAACGCCGGAGCCGAAGGCTCGGTCGTGGTCAACGCGATCAAGAACCGCAACGACGGCAAGTACGGTTACGACGCCGCGAAGGACGTCTACGTCGACGACATGTTCGCGGCCGGCATCGTCGATCCGGCGAAGGTCACGCGCACCGCGCTGCAGAACGCCGCTTCGATCGGCGCCCTGCTCCTGACCACCGAAGCCGTCATCGCCGACAAGCCCGAGAAGGAAGACAAGTCCCCGCAGATGGGCGGCGGCGACATGGGCGGGATGGACTTCTGAGTCCTGGACCCGGGCGCCACTTGCGCACCTGAACGAACGCGGCCCCCTTGCCAACCGGCAGGGGGCCGCGTTCGTTGGGGACCGGCGCCCGGCGGCCCGGGCAGGCGTTCAGTCGCGGGCGAGCAAGGAGCGACCGGTCATGACGGCGGGCTGGTCGAGCCCGAGGAGCTCCAGCACCGTGGGCGCCACGTCGCCTAGGACGCCGCCGTCGCGCAACCGCGCGCCCTGGGGCGCGCCCACCAGCACGCACGGGACTGGGTTGGTCGTGTGGGCGGTGTGCGGCCCGCCGTCGGCGTCGCGCATCTGTTCGGCGTTGCCGTGGTCGGCGACGACGAGCGCCGCGCCGCCGCGGGCCTCGAGGGCCGCGAGCACGGTTCCGAGGCCGGCGTCCGCGGCTTCGCAAGCCGCGATCGCCGCCTCGAGGACCCCGGTATGGCCGACCATGTCGGGGTTGGCGAAGTTGATCAGGACGAAGGCGTCGTCGTGCGCGCGAAGCCGCTCGGCGCACGCGGCCGCCAGCGCGGGCGCGCTCATCTCGGGCTGCAGGTCGTACGTGGCCACCTTGGGCGAGGGCTCCAGGTAGCGCGTCTCGCCCGGGTACGGCTCCTCGTTCTTCGCGTTGAAGAAGTAGGTCACGTGCGGGTACTTCTCGGTCTCGGCCGTGTGGTGCTGGGTCAGATCGGCTCGCGCGATGACCTCGGCAAGCGGTTCCTTCAGCTCTGGCAGCGCGAGCGCGAACGGCGCGTCGAGCGCCACTTCCAGCTGCAGGAGCGAGGCGAACCGGACGTCGGGGATGCTGCCGCGGTCGAACCCGTCCCATTCGGCGCCGTCGCAGAAGGCGTGGGCCAGCTGGCGGGCGCGATCGGCGCGGAAGTTGAAGAAGAGCACGGCGTCGCCATCCCGCACCCGCACGGGCGCCTCGCCCTCGGCGGCGACGACCGTCGGCGCCACGAACTCGTCGGTCTCACCGCGCGCGTACGCGGCCTCGATCGCGTCCTGCGCGGTCGCGGCCCGGTGCTCGCCCTCCCCGTGCACGAGCGCGTCCCACGCGCGCTTCACGCGGTCCCAGCGGCGGTCGCGGTCCATCGCCCAGTAGCGCCCGATCACGGTGCGTACCCGCGCTCGAGCACCGGTCGCCGCGATCGTGCGCTCGAGCCGCTCGAGGTAGCGGCGACCGCCGTCGGGGGCGGTGTCGCGTCCGTCGGTGAACGCGTGGATGGCCACCCGCTCCAGACCGCGGCGGCGGGCGAGCTCGACGAGCGCTTCGAGGTGGGTGAGGTCGGAGTGCACCCCGCCGTCCGAGAGCAGACCCATCAAGTGCAGCGTGCCGCCCGAGGCCGTGGCAGCGTCGTACAGGTCGACGAGGACCGGGTTGGTGAACAGCCTGCCGTCGTCGATGCGGTCCTGGACGAACGTCAGCGATTGGGGCACCACGCGCCCGGCGCCCAGGTTGAGGTGGCCCACCTCGCTGTTGCCCATCTGCCCCTCGGGCAGGCCGACCGCCGGTCCGGAGGCCTCGAGGGTGGTGTGCGGTCCGTCGGCCCAGATGCGGTCGAACACCGGGGTTCGGGCGAGGGCGACGGCGTTGGCGGGTCCGGGTTCGGCGAGGCCGAAGCCATCCAAGACGACGAGCAGGACGGGTCGGGTCATGGGACCTCCGGGGGGACGCGCGAGGGTAGACGTCCGAGCGCCCGCAGCACGCGCGGGTCGATGCCGTCGCGGGTGGCGTCGACGTCGTCGACGTCGGCGACGTCGGCCAGGGCGACGCCCCGCCGCAGCGCGACGGTGCAGCGAACGAGGCGCTCGAGTGGCGCCCGAGCGGTCGGATCGGCGAGGACGTGCGGGAGGAGTTCGCGTTGGGCGCGGTCCGCACGCGCGAGCGCGAGCGCGCGCGCCACCGCGCGCTCGTCGTCGGTCAGCGCCGGCGTCGCGGCGCCCGGGGCGACGAGCAAGCGGGTCGCGGCGCCCTGCACC
>JAGXHO010000020.1 GCA_024636105.1 Trueperaceae bacterium
CGAGGGGATGGTCCGGCTCCCGATCGACGACGGCACGGTGGCGCTCACCGAGTACGCGAGCGGCGCTCAAGGGATGTTGCAGACCTCATACGTCGCGGTGGGCAATTACCCCGGCGTGGAGATCCGCGTGTACGGCTCCAAGGGCGCGGCCGTCGCCCGATTGGTGGAAGAGGGTGGCGTGGCCGAGACCCTGACCTTCGCCACGGCGGACTCGGTGGAGTTCCAGAACGTCGAGATCCCCACCGACCGGTTGCCGCCGGGTACGACGCTCCACACGCCATGGCCGGAGCTGTACTACCGCAACCTGATTCGACATTTCATCGACGAGATCCTCGATGACCGCCCGGAGGAGTGCACCTTCTTCGACGGCGCAAAGAGTCAGGAGATCGTCGATGCGATCGCTCGCTCGCACGTGGAGCGGGGTTGGGTGTCCCTGCCGTAGCCACCGACGACCGTGACGGATACGAAGCACGGAAGCGAGTCTCGCTGCCGGACGTCCGCCGTATGCCCGAACGCGCCTACACAAGCCGCAGCGCGTCCACCAACCACGCGGCCACCCGCGCCAGGCCGCGCACGTCGATCCACTCGTCGACCGAGTGGATCTCGTGCATGCCGATCCCGACGTTGGCCGTCGGCAGCCCTTTCTGGTTGAACACGTTCGTGTCCGATCCGCCGATCGAGCGCACGGGGGTCACCGTCAGGCCGTGGGCCGGCGCCGCGGCGCGCAGCCAGCGAAGCGGTAGCGCGTCGTCGTCCAACGCGTAGCCGTCGTAGAGCCGCCGGTGGGCGACTTCGACGCGGGCGCCGAAGGGCGCGACGGCCGCCTCGGCGCCCTCGCGGACCTGAGCCAGCAGCCGCTCGAGCCGCTCCGCCTCGAAAGCCCGCGCTTCGCCCTCCAGCACGACCTCGTCGGGCACGACGTTGCTCGCACCGCCGCCGCGCACGCTCCCGAGGTTCGCGATCGCACCGTCGGGCTGCACACCCATGGGGAACGCGCGCACGACCTCGGCCGCCGCCGCGATCGCGTGGACGCCGCGCTCGGGCTCGAGCGCCGCATGCGCACGACGCCCCCGCACCGTGATGGTCAGCGCCTCCTTGAACACCGCGGACGCGATCACCTCGCCGACCACGACCTCACCGTCGAACACGAACCCGGCGTCGGCCCGGAGCGCAGCGACGTCGAGCGCGTGGGCGCCGCGCAAGCCGCGCTCCTCGCCCACGGTCAACACCACGATCAGCGTGGGCCGTCGCGCGTCCGGCAGGGCGCGCAGCGCATCCAGGACCTCGAGGACGACCGCCACTCCCGCCTTGTCGTCGGCGCCGAGGACCTGGCGTCCATTCGTGCGCACCACGTCGCCGTCGACGAACGGCGCGAGCGGCTCTCCGGGCACCAGCGGCACCGTGTCGACGTGCGCGTTCAGCACGACGCGCTCCGGGCGTCCGCCCGGCAGCTCGGCGATCAGGTTGCCGGCCTCGCCGCCGACCGCGGCGGCCGCGTCGTCCTCGCGCACCACGAGCCCCCACCCCGCCAGCTCCGCGGCGAGGGCGTCGACGACCCTCCGCTCTTCGCCGCTCGGGCTCGGGATGGCGCACAGCGCGACCAGCCGATCGCGCAGCCGCGTCGTCCGCGCCGCGAACGCCTCGTCGGTCACGCCGAAACCAACGGCGGCAACACCCGCCGCCGCGCCACGTCGACGATCCCCTTGTCGCTGATCTTCCAGTCGGGGCTGACCGTGAGCGGCAGCAGCGTCAGGAGCAGCACCGGGTGCTTCACCGACGCACCCGCGGCGCGCAGTCCGCGCTCGAGGGCGTCGAAGCGCTCCGCAACCACCTCGATGGGGTCGTCGGACAGCAACCCCACGAGCGGCAGCGGCAACACCTCGACCCCGGTGCCGTCGTCGGGCGCGAACGCCATCCCGCCGCCGATGGCGAGCATCGCGGCGAGCGCCTCGGCCATCGCCGCCGGCGTCCGACCGAAGACGAATACGTTGTGGCTGTCGTGCGCGAACGAACTCGCCCACGCCCCGCGGCGCAGGCCGAAGCCGGCGACCAGCGCGACCTCGAAGCGAGCGGGCAGCGAGTCCGCAGCGACCAGCGCCGCGCGCGGGATCACCAGCGCCAGCGCCAGGTCGTCGTCGACCGGTGCCCCGTCGACGACCGCCACGTCGCGCTCCTCGAGGTGGGTGTAGCTGTTGACCGGATCGACCACCACGACCCGCGCGCGCACCGTCGCCGAACCACGCCCGGTCGGCAGCCCCAGGCGTTCCGCCGGCACCGAGCGCACGCCGAACCCGGGCGTAGCCGGCGGTGCGGGCGTCGCGGCGTCCACCGGCAGGGCGCGGCCCGCCTCGGCGACGACCCGCCCGCCCACGACCACCTGCCGCGGCGGGAACGATGCCAGCGCGTCGGTCACCAGCCAGTCGGCGCGCGCGCCGGGGGCGAGGACGCCCAGATCGTGGAGGCCCAGGTAGTTCGCGGGGCGCAGCGTGGCCGCGGCGATCGCGTCGAGCGGGGCCCAACCGTGCGCGACGGCGAGCTCCACGATGCGGCTCACATGCCCGGAGGTCAGCCGGTTGGGCATGACGTCGTCGGTGATCAGCAGCACGCGGCTCCGGTCGGGGAGCGCCATGACGGCGGCCACCACGTCGCGCGTGAGCGACTTCTCCTGAAGCATCACCCACAAGCCCTTGCGCAGCTGCTCGCGCAATTTGTCGGGGGTCGAGAGCGTGTGGTCCGATCGGACGCCGTGCGCGACGTACCGCGAGAGCTCGGGCCCGGTCAGGGTCGGCACGTGCCCCTCGAGGCTCAGGCCCGCGTCCACCGCCGCACGCACCATCGCGACCAGGTGCGGGTCGCCGTCGACCAGCCCCTGGAAGTCCAGCAGCGCGCCCAACGCCACCAGGCCCGGCTCCCGGGCCAGGTCCGCCACGTCCTCTGGGCGCACCCTGGCGTTCGGCGTCTCGACGCCCGCCGTCGTCGTGGGCACGCAGCTCGAGATCGCCGAGTAGACGCGCTGCGGCAGACCCTGGCTGGCGCGGATCATCCAGCGGATGCCCTCGGCTCCGGCGACGTTCGCGACTTCGTGCGGGTCCTGCAGGATCGTCGTGGTGCCGTGCGGCAGCGCCGCCTCGGCGAAGCGTCGAGGGGTGACCAGGCTCGACTCGATGTGCATGTGCACGTCGAGCAAGCCCGGCTGGACCACGGCGCCGCGCAGGTCGACCCGCTCGCGGGCCGGCAGCTCGTCGGGCGACGGCGGCTCGCCCGCCTCGACCTCGACGAAGCGCCCGTCCTGCACCGCGAACCAACCCCGGTACACGGTCTGGGTGACGACGTCGACCAGCTCGGCGCCGTGGACGAGCAGGTCGCGCGTCACGCGGCCGCTGCGTGGAGGTCGTCCACCGCCCGGATCGCGATCTGGATGGTGGTCGCCTCCACCTTGCGGTAGAGCGCCTCTTTCTCGGTCATGGTCGGCTGCTCGGCGAGCCAGATGTTCGAGTCGGTGCCCAGCACGGCGCCCACCTTGACCCCCAAGAGCGAGCCGACGACGAACACCGTCGAACACTCCTGCTCGGCGGCGATCACGCCTGCGTCGGTCAGCTGCTGGTTGAGCCCGTGGTCGCGGCGATAGAAGGCGTCGCGGGTGTAGACGATGCCCTCGTACGCGCGCTTCCCGAGCACGCCCTCGGCCGCCTGACGAAGCGCGAGGGTGACGTCCAGGTCGGCGACGGCAGGGTACGGGAGCGGGATGTAGTCCTGCGAGGTCCCCTCGCCGCGGAAGGCGCCGGTGACCACGACCACGGAGCCGATCGGCACGTGCGGCTGGCGACCGCCCGACGAACCGACGCGGATGAAGTGGGTGGCGCCCACGCGCGTCAGCTCCTCGACCGCGATCGAGGCCGACGGACCGCCGATGCCGGTCGAACAGACGCTGACCGGGGTGCCGGCGGCGGTGGTGCCCGTGTAGAGCACGTACTCGCGGTTGCGCGCGACCAGGTGCTTGGTGGCGAAGGCGTCGGCGATGCGTTCGGCGCGGCCGGGGTCGCCGGGGATCAGGACGTACGGGGCGACGTCGCCGGGGAGCGCGCGGACGTGGCGTTGCGGGTTCACGGGTTCGGTCATGAGGGTTCCTCCTGGGGGATGGCCGGCGTGAGCGGCGTGGTCGTCGGCAGTTCCAGGCCGGCGAGGCGCTCGTCGGCCCGGTGGCAGGCGACGGACACGCCCCCTCCGACGTCCTGCAGCTCGGGGACGTCGCGGCGGCAGACGTCCACGGCGATCGGGCAGCGCGGGTGGAAGGCGCAGCCGCTGGGCAGCTGAACCGGCGAGGGCACGTCGCCGCTCACCTCGACGTGCGCGCGACCGCGGACGGCCGGGCTGGGGTCGGGGAGCGGGGTGGCGTCGACGAGCGCCGCCGTGTAGGGGTGCACGGGGCGAGCGAAGACCGCGCCCACCGGGCCGGTCTCGATGATGCGCCCGAGGTACATGACGCCCACGCGGCGGGCGACGTTGCGCACGACCGCGAGGTCGTGGCTGATCATCAGGAAGGCCACGCCGCGCTCGCGCTGGATGCGGTCGAGCAGCGTCAGTACCTGGGCGCGGACGCTGATGTCGAGCGCCGAGACCGGTTCGTCGGCCACGACCAGCTCGGGTTCGGGCGCGAGCGCGCGCGCGATGCCCACGCGTTGCCGCTGACCGCCGGAGAGCTCGTGCGGCAGCCGGTCGAGGAACGACTCGGCGGGCGTGAGGCCGACGTCTTCGAGCAGCCGCACGACGCCCGCGCGCACCGCGACGCGGTCGCTCGCGGGGACCGCACCCGAGACGGTGAGGGCCGTGGAGATGATCTGGCGGAGGGTCTTGCGCGGGTTGAGGCTGGCGTTCGAGTCCTGGAACACCACCTGCACGCGCCGCCGGAAGCGGGCGCGCTCCGCGGGGCCCAGCGCCTCCATCGCGGTGCCGTGGAAGCTCAGGCTACCGCTCGTGCGCGGCTCGAGGCCGAGCACCATCCGCGCGGTCGTGGTCTTGCCGCAGCCGCTCTCGCCGACGAGCGCGAAGGTCTCGCCGACGCCGACCTCGAAGTCGACGCCGTTGACCGCGTGCACGACGCGCCGCGCGCCGAACAGCCGGCGACCGCTGGCGAAGTGCTTGACCAAGCCGCGCGCTTCGAGGAGCACGGGCGCACCGGCTTCGCTCACGAGGCCACCTCCGTGGCTGCGGGCGCGTGCGCGGGATCGTGCAACCAGCACGCGACGAGGCCCGGACCGTCCGGCCGCGGCGCCAACGGCGGCGCCTCGCGCGTGCAGACGTCCATGGCGTGCGGGCAGCGCGGATGGAAGCGGCAACCCGGTGGCGGGTCGGCCAAGTCCGGCACGCTCCCCTCGATCGCCACCCGGATCGCCTTGGGGGTCGCGAGGTCGAGCACGCCGTCGAGCAGTCCCTGGGTGTAGGGGTGCTGCGGCCGCGCGAACAGTTCGGCCACCGGCGCGTCCTCGACGACGCGGCCGGCGTACATCACAACCACAGCCTCGCAAACTTCGGCGACCACGCCCAGGTCATGGGTGATCAGCAGCATCGCGACGCCGCGCTCGCGCTGCAGCCGCGCCATCAGCCGCAGGACTTGCGCCTGGATGGTCACGTCGAGCGCCGTCGTCGGCTCGTCAGCCACCACCAGCGAGGGGCGGCAGGCGAGCGCGCTGGCGATGCCGACGCGCTGGCTCTGGCCGCCGGAGAGCTCGTGCGGGTAGCGGCGCGCGACCTCGGGCGACAGCCCCACGTCCGTGAGGAGCTCCGCGATGCGCGCCTCGGCCCCCTGGCCCATGGCGTGCGCCTGGAGCTGCTGCTCGAGCTGGCGCCCCACGGTCAGCACCGGGTTGAGGTACGAGGCGGGGTCCTGGAAGATCATCCCCACCTCGCGGCCGCGTACCGCGCGCATCTGCCCGTCGCTCAGGCCTCGTAGGTCGCGGCCGTTCAGGAGGACCTCGCCGCCCGTCACCCGCGCGGTCTTGGTCGGAAACAGCCGCAGGATCGAGAAGGCGGTCATCGACTTGCCGCTACCGCTCTCGCCAACCAACCCAACCACTTCGCCCGCGCGCACCGCGAGCGAGACGCCGTCGACGGGGCGCACGAGCCCCCGCACGCTGCGGATCTCGGTGGTCACGCCGCGGAGCTCGAGGACGGGGGCGTCATCGGCGCGGTTCCCGCTGTCGGCGCGGTTCCCGCTCTCAGCGGGAACCGCAACCTGATGGGCGCGCGCCTTCTGCGCGCCCATCAGGCACCTTCCCGGAGGCGCGGGTCCGTCGCCTCGTTGAGGCCGTCGCCCACCAGGTTGAAGCCGAGCACCGCCAACGAGATCGCGATGCCCGGGAAGACGC
>JAGXHO010000179.1 GCA_024636105.1 Trueperaceae bacterium
ATGGGCGACGTGCCGGTGCTGGGTGCGGGGCGCGGCGTCGCGGCGGCTTGCTGCGCCTGATGGCTGCGGCGGCCCGCCCGGGGTCTGCGCGCCGACGAAGTACTTCGCGACATCGCGGACCGCGACGCCGTACGCGCGTGCTTCTGCGACGACCCAGGGGCCTTCGGGTTCGCGCAACCGAGACGGCGACCCAATCCGTCCGCGAGCTCACACCGTGCGCGAGAACGCCGGCTTCGGGCCCGCCTGATGCCGTGCCAGGTAGGCGTCGAACGCCATGCACACGTTGCGGACGAACAACCGGCCCGCCTCGGTGACGTCGATCGCCTCGGGGGTGCGGTGCACGAAGCCGTGCGCGACCG
Organism: Trueperaceae bacterium; assembly: GCA_024636105.1. Next base: position 360 of record JAGXHO010000179.1, read on the forward strand.
GTCCGGCGTCCAGCTCGTCGAGGGCGCCCCGGAACGTCGCGTCGAAATCGATCCCGTGGGCGCGCTCGAGCGCGCGCACGTCGAGGTGGAAGTTGCACATGAGCGCCTGGATGACGTCGCGGCGGAGCTCGTCGTCGGCGCTGCGCTCGAACCCGCGCTCGACGGGGGGCAACCCGCGAGCGAGCAGGTCGCGGTACCGGTTGAGCTTCTTGGTGTTCTGCACGAACGCACCACCCAGGTCGCCGATCGCGGAGACGCCGAAGCCGACCGAGTCCTCGGCGGGGTGCGTCGTGTAGCCCATGAAGTTGCGGTGGAGCTCGCCCGCGGCCGCGGCTCGGGCCAACCCGTCGGAGGGGAGGGCGAAGTGGTCCATGCCGATCTGCACGTAGCCGGCGGCGGTGAAGAGGTCGTGGGCGATGCCGAACAGCTCGAACTTCACCTCGCGCGGCGGCAGGTCCTCGGGGAGGATGCGGTTCTGGTTCGCCTCCTTCCACGGCACGTACGCGTACGAGTACACGGCGACGCGGTCGGGCCGCAGGGCCAAGGTGCGTTCGACGGTGGTCCGGAACGAGGTGGGCGATTGGCGCGGCAGGCCGTACACCAAGTCGAAGTTGATCGACGGGACCCCCAGATCGCGGAACCGAGCATGCAGGTCGGCGGTCTGGGCCGGAGTCTGGAAGCGGTTGATCGCGACCTGGACGGCCGGGTCGAAGTCCTGGACGCCCATCGAGACGCGGTTGAAACCGAGCTCGACCAGGAGGCGTGCCTGGGCCGGCGTGGTGACGCGCGGGTCCACCTCGATCGCCACCTCGGCGTCGGGTTCCAGCTCGAAGCGCGCCATCAGCAGGTCCCAGACGCGCCGCAACGCGTCCGGCTCGAGGTGCGTGGGCGTGCCGCCGCCCCAGTGGAGCTGGGCCAAGCGCGTCCGACGGCCGAGCCGGCCGGCCACCAGCGCGACCTCGCGGTCGAGCAGCGCAACGTAGTCGTCAGCGAGCGCGGCGTCGCGCGTGATGATCACGTTGCAGCCGCAGAAGGTGCAGCGCTCCGCGCAGAACGGTAGATGCACGTAGGCGGCGAGCGGACGGTCGGGCTTCGCCGCCGCCTCGTCGATCTTCGCGAGGTAGCGCTCCGGGCCGACGCCCTCGTGGAACTCGACGGCGGTCGGGTACGACGTGTAGCGCGGTCCGGGCCGGTCGTAGCGAGCGAGCAGGTCGGCGGTGGCGCGCGCGCGGGCGCTCGCGATCGCCTCGGTCGGACGTTCGTGGTGGGTACCCGGCATCGTGCTCGACGGTACGCGGCTCGTGCGCGCGGGCGCCGGCGGCATTCGTCCCGTGAGGCCGAACCGATCGACCCAGCGTCCTATCCGCAGAGCGTGGCCCGGCACACCTCCACCTGGGCGTAGCCGCGACCGTCCTGGACGACGAGCCGCAGATGGAGCCGCCCGCCGTCGTGGTGCATGCCGGCGCCGGTCGCGGCGTCGAGGGCGGCGACCGACCCGAACGTGGGGAGCTCGTTGCGCGCGTCGATCCACCAGTCGCGGTACACCGACGGCGCCGCGCCCGCCCAGGGCAGCGACACGCGCAGGGCCTCGCCCGCTTCGACGCCGTAGAGCAGCACCTGCACGTGGCCCGGCGCGCCGTCGAACGCGTACGCGTAGGCATGCCCGAGCGGCAGCAGCGCGCGAAAGTAGCTCGCCGGCGATTCGCCGGGGCTCCCGAGCATGCCGTGCTCGGCGCCGTCCGCCCGTTCGAGGACCACCGGCGCGCCGGGCGGCGGCCCGGCGACCGCGCGCAGCGCGAGGCTCGCGTGGCGGCCGGGGCAGACCAGCGCGTTCCAGTCGCTCCGGCGGGCGCAGCCGGGGGCATCGAGGTGGGGGGCGTCCACCGCGATCACGCGACCGGCGGTGCCGGCGACGCTGCCATCGCGGTCCACGAAGAGCGCGCTGCGGTACCCGTCCTCGCGCACGTCGCCCGCGACGTCGAGAGAGCGCACCGCGTAGTGCACCCGGCGGGTGTCCGCCGCGAAGCGCAGGTCCTCGGCGAAGCTGCGCGGGCTCATCGAGAAGCCGGTGAAGTCGAACACGGAGAGCGCCGCTGCACCGCGCTGGCCGTTCGGGACGTACCCGGCGAAGGTGCTCGCGCGCACGCCGACGTCGCCGTCGTAGAACTCGAAGCCGCGGATCGCGAACCCCGGGTCCCAGAAGCGTGGCAGCGCCCGACCGTCCAGGCCGGTGGTCTCCCAGACGCGCGGGGTCCCCACGTTCGAGCTCTCACCCACGAAGCCGACGCCGTCGGCGACCGTGGCGCTCGACGCGAAGGTCGCCCCGACCGCGTTGTCGGCCAACACCCCGCCGCGCAGCACCGCGTGGTCGCCGCGCAGCCACACCCCGGCGCGGCGGTGGCGGAACGCTTCGAAGCCCTCGAACACCGCCGGCTCGGGCGCCGAGTCCGCGTCGGCGGGGTCGACCCGCGGCCGGTACGCCGTGGGTGGGGTCGCGGCATGGTCCGCGGTCGGCCCGTTGTCGACGTGGAGCCCGACCGAGCCGTTGCCGCGCGCCCGGTTGCCGAAGAAGACGCCGAGCGGCGTGCGCCGCGGCCACACGTCGGTCCGCGCCGAGAGCCCGGTCGGGTGTTCCGGAAGGGCGTACCAGAAGCCGGCGCCTTGGGCGCTCGCGGCGACGTTGCCGACCAGCGCGTTGTCGGGGTTCGTGATCCAGAAGGCGGCCGGGCCCAACCCGGCGACGTCGGAGGGGAGCAGCGCATCGCCGTGCGCGGGCCGGCGCACCATGAGCGCGAGCACGCGATGCACCACGTTGCCGGTCTCGACCCCGTCCTCCAGGAACACGCAGTGCCCGTACGTGTCGTACGCCACCACGTCGCGCACGAGGACGCCGTTGGTGCCGTGGATCGCCACGCACCGATTGAAGAGGCCGTGCAGGCTCGAGCCGGTGATCGCCACGTCGCGGCCGGCGTCGCCCATCTGGTCCAGGTGGAACGGGTAGCGTCCGAGCTCGCCGAGCTGCCCCATGCGCCGCAGCTCGACGCCGTGCACCCGCACGCGGCTCGCGCCCATCGCCATCAGGTGTCCACCGAAGCGGTACCGATCGCTCGCGGGTTCGAGGCTGGCGGGGTCGCCCTCCACCACGACGTTCCGCGTGAGCCGGCCGACCTCGGCGCGGGCATCGACGAGCACGCCGCCCACCGTCTCGGAGCGGCCGACGTGGAAGAAGTCGAGCGGCCGGTCGAGCGTGAGGCGCCCACCGTCGATCGCCGCGACGGTGCGCTCCTCCACCTGGCGATCGCGGCTCCCGGCGTCGCCCTGCGCCCCCTCCCACTGCTCGAAGTCGGTGGAGGCGACGACGATGCGGTCGCCGACCGCCCAGCCCGTCGCGTCCTCCACGTGCAGCACGGCGTCGCCGGCCATGGCGTGGGCGGTCAGGCGGGTCCACGAAGGGCCGCCGGCGGCGCCGTAGAGCACCAGGTCGCCGCCCATCACGCCAAGCACGGAGCGCCCCATGCCCATCACGTCCAGGTCGTCCGGCGATCCCGTGAGCGTGATCGTGGCCGCGTGGGCGAACGGCCGCGCGCTGCCGCCGACGTGGAGGGCGCCATGGACCATGATCGAGTCGGCTTGCAGGTGCAGGTCGCGCTCGTCGAACACCAGCGAGCCGTCGATCGTGAGGCCGGCGAGCGGCGGCGGCGAGACGTCCAGCAAGACCGCGTCGCCCGCCGGGATCGCGACGGTCGCACCGGCGACCGGCACCACGCCCCCGGGCCAACCGGCCGCGTCGGACCAAGCGCGCGTGATCGCGGGGGCAGGCGGCGTAGGGGCCGGTGCGCCGGGGAGCGGCGGGCCGCCGGACGCGGGAAGCGGTGCGGTGCCGCAGGCGACGGTCGCCAGGACGACCGCGAGGAGCGCCAGGACGGCGACCGATGCGCGGGCGCGGGGCGAACGATCGGCGGACCAGGGGGTCGCGGGGCGCATGATCGGAGGAGTCTAGCGACGCCCGGCGCGACCCACGGTGGGATCGCCGACTCGCGCGCCGACGTCAGTCGCGATCCACGAGCAGCGGCAGCGGATCGATGGCGTTCCACGCACACGGGTCGTCGGCGTCGCCCTCGTACACCCCGAGGTGCAGGTGCGGCGGCGTCCCGGCGGCGTTGCCGGAGGTCCCCACGAAGCCGAGCACGGTGCCGACCTCGACCCTCTGGCCTTCGAGAAGCGAATCTGGCACCGAATCGAAGTGCGTGTAGAAGTAGCGCCGCCCCGCGCCGCCGACGATCGTGACCGACAGGCCGCCCAGGCTCAGGTCGTCGATGCGGTACACGAGCCCCGGGGTGGCGGAGCGCACCGGCGTCCCGCGCGGCGCGAACACGTCCTGCCCCTCGTGCGAGCGAGCGAAGCGCGCGGCGCCCCAGGTGTCGGCGACCTGCGCCATCCGCACGCCGTCGACGGGCATCACGAGCACGGCGTCGGGTTCTTCGGGGACGCGCGCGAGGAACTGCGGAAGGACCGTTCGGTAGCGCGCCCGCATCGCGAAGCGCGCCTCCTCGGCCGCGGTGCGCGCCACGGGCGGCTCGCCGGCTTCGCAGACGTGGACGTCGAGGTGCGGCCGCAGGAGCGGCAGGTCGGCGTCGGGCGGCGTCTGGGCGGCGCCCCAGCCGAGGGTGGCGAGCACGACCAGCACGGTGAAGGGACGGTGGGGCATGCCCGAGCCTAGCCGGACCGGCCCCGGCGTATGTGTATTCACGATCGCGGGAACCCATTGACGGGCTCGATCGTCCGTCTTACACTCTGAACTTAGTTCACCATGCGAGAAGCCCCCGCCACCCCACCCACCACCGCCGAGGAGCGCACCCCGTACGTCATCGCCTCGGCGCTGCGCACGTTGGAGGTGCTGCGGGCCTTCGCTCGGCCGCCGCACAAGCTGGGGCTCGCCGACGTGACCGCCGTGCTCGGGTTGGAGCGCAACCAGGCGTACCGGTCGCTCAAGACCCTCGAGGCAGGTGGTTTCCTGGTGGCGACCGGCGACGCG